>NZ_JBFAKG010000043.1:64125-83845 GCF_040655595.1 Saccharopolyspora sp. NPDC050389 | reverse complement strand
CGCTGCTCCACGGTCAACGAGCTGGTCCTCAACATGCGACTGCTCCCCGAAGGTCGAAGCTGAATTTCTCAGTCCAACTTCCGGGGAGCAGTTCAACTCGGCCGAGGGCGCCCCGCGCGCGTTGAACGACTACTTGGCCTCGCCGAGGAGCTCCGCCATCCGGGTCACGCCGGTGACGAGGTCTTCGTCGCCGAGGGCGTAGGACATGCGGAAGTAGCCCGGGGTGCCGAAGGCCTCGCCCGGAACCACCGCGACCTCCGCCTGCTCCAGGACCAGGCTCGCCAGCTCCACGCTGGTCTCCGGCCGGACGCCGCGGATCTCCTTGCCCAGCAGGCCCTTCACCGACGGGTACGCGTAGAACGCGCCCTGCGGCTCCGGGCAGCTGACGCCGGGGATCGCCGAGAGCAGCTCGACGATCTTGCGGCGGCGGCGGTCGAACGCCGAGCGCATCTCCGCGACGGCGTCCAGCGAGCCGCTGACGGCCTCCAGCGCGGCCCGCTGCGAGACGTTGGCGACGTTGGACGACAGGTGCGACTGCAGGTTCCCGGCCGCCTTGATGACGTCCGACGGGCCGATCATCCAGCCCACCCGCCAGCCGGTCATGGCGTAGGTCTTGGCGACCCCGTTGAGCACCACGCAGGTGTCGGCGAGCTCCGGGACCACGGCGGGCATCGACACGTTCCGGGCGTCGCCGTAGACCAGGTGCTCGTAGATCTCGTCGGTGATCACCCAGATGCCGTGCTCGACGGCCCAGCGGCCGATCGCCTCGACCTGCTCCGGCGGGTAGATCGCGCCGGTCGGGTTGGACGGCGAGTTGAACAGCAGCACCTTGGTGCGCGGCGTCCGCGCGGCCTCCAACTGCTCGACGGAAACCAGGTAACCGGTCGACTCGTCGGCGGGCACCACCACCGGAACACCACCTGGCAGGGTGATGGCCTCCGGGTAGGTGGTCCAATATGGGGCGGGCAGCAGGACCTCGTCGCCCGGGTCGATCAGCGTCTGGAACGCCTGGTAGACGGCCTGCTTGCCGCCGTTGGTCACCAGCACCTGACTGGCCTGCACGGTGTAGGCGGAGTCGCGCAGCGTCTTCGCGGCGATGGCCTCGCGCAGCTCCGGCAGGCCGGCCGCCGGGCTGTAGCGGTGGTTCTTCGGGTCGGAGCAGGCGGCGATGGCGGCATCCACGATCGGCTGAGGCGTCGGGAAGTCCGGCTCGCCGGCGCCGAACCCGATCACCGGCCGGCCGGCCGCCTTGAGCGCCTTCGCCTTGGCGTCCACGGCCAGCGTGGCGGACTCGCTGATCCCGCCGATCCGCGCGGACACCCGCGCCCTGGTCTCTTGGTCTGTCTGAGGTGCGGCCATGCCTGCATCCTGACAGACGCGGAGTGTCCTCGAACACGCTCCCCACCAGCGGCGGAGTTGTTCATGACCCGGCACTGGGGGGTGCCGTTGGAGCAAGGTCGTCGGTGTGCCGTACACTTTCGAACCTGGGATGCCTGAACACCGTGGAACCCCGGTTCCAAGGCCGGTGTCGGGCGTCCTGAACTGCGGTCGAGCTCCAGGGCCGCAAAGGGGTGTAGCTCAATTGGCAGAGCAGCGGTCTCCAAAACCGCAGGTTGCAGGTTCAAGTCCTGTCACCCCTGCGTCGATGCGACGGTGAGCGGAGGATTGGCGTGAGCGAGGACCGCGAGCAGGGGCAGGACGGAGCGCGCGACGACGCAGCCCGTCCGTCCAGCGCCGCGGCGCGGCGCGAGCGCCGTGCCTCCGCCCGTCCGGCCGGTCGCAAGGGCCGGTCCGGTGAGCCGGGTTCGGCCGGAGCGAACTCGGCGCGCACAACTGAGTCGAAGGGTCGGCCGACCCCGTCGCGGGATGGCCGGCAGGGTCGGGTTTCGCTGTTCCGGAAGATCGGACGCTTCCTGCGCGAGGTCGTCGCCGAACTGCGCAAGGTCATCTGGCCGACGCGCAAGGCGCTGGCGACCTACACCGTCGTGGTGCTGGTCTTCGTCAGCATCATGGTGGCGTTCGTGGCCGGCGTGGACGTGCTCTTCGCCAAGGGCGTGGGCTGGCTGTTCGGCTCCGGCTGAACGGCTGCGGGCCCGCCCTAGGTGGTGCCGGCGGCGGAACGACGACCCGGCACGCAACGCACGAGAGGAAGCGAGACCGACTGTGACCTCCCACGAGGGCCAGGAATCCACCGGCCTCACCGAAGAGCAGGTGCAGCCCGAGGCCGCCGAGGCCGAGGCGACCGCTGACTCGGTCGACGCAGTCGAATCCGCGGACAGCGCCGACTCCGGCGAGGACACCGGTTCGGCCGACGAGGCCGAGGCACCGGCCGAGGGCGGCGAGGACGTCGACGAGACCGGCGAAGCCGGCGACGAAGACGAAGAAGGCGAAGCCGACGAGGAAGCGGCCGCCGAGCCGGACCCGGTCGAGGAGCTGCGCGCAGCGCTGCGACGCGCCCCAGGCGACTGGTACGTCGTGCACTCCTACGCCGGCTACGAGAACAAGGTCAAGACCAACCTCGAAACGCGGGCCCAGACGCTCGACGTCGAGGACTTCATCTTCCAGGTCGAGGTGCCGACCGAAGAGGTCACCGAGATCAAGAACGGCCAGCGCAAGCTGGTGCAGCGCAAGGTGCTGCCCGGCTACATCCTGGTGCGGATGGAGCTCAACGACGCGTCCTGGAGCGCGGTGCGCAACACGCCGGGCGTCACCGGCTTCGTCGGCGCCACCTCCAAGCCGTCGCCGCTGACCATCGACGACGTGCTGAAGTTCCTGGCGCCGCAGGTCGAGGAGAAGAAGGCCGAGCCGGGCAAGAAGGCCGCCGCATCGGCCGCCGCCAAGCCCTCGGTCGAGGTCGACTTCGAGGTCGGCGAATCCGTCACCGTCATGGACGGGCCGTTCGCGACCCTGCCCGCGACGATCAACGAGGTCAACCCGGACGCCCAGAAGCTCAAGGTGCTGGTGTCGATCTTCGGCCGTGAAACGCCGGTTGAGCTGTCGTTCAGCCAGGTTTCCAAGATCTGACCGTCCTCCCGCGATGCGGGAGTGCGGCGGCTGCGCGCGGATCTGGCAGGACCCGCGCGCAGAACCGGGCGAAGCCACCGTTTCGTGGTCTCGCCAGATTCGGCTCCGCCACTAGGCGGGGCCGGGCAACCGGATAGCGAAGACACAGGAAGCAAACATGCCGCCCAAGAAGAAGAAGCTCGCAGCGATCATCAAGCTGCAGATCCAGGCCGGCCAGGCCAACCCGGCCCCGCCCGTCGGCCCGGCGCTGGGTCAGCACGGCGTCAACATCATGGAGTTCTGCAAGGCCTACAACGCCGCCACGGAGAACCAGCGTGGCAACGTCGTGCCGGTCGAGATCTCCGTGTTCGAAGACCGCTCCTTCAGCTTCGCGCTGAAGACCCCGCCGGCGGCCAGGCTGCTGCTCAAGGCTGCGGGTGTGGCCAAGGGCAGCGGTGAGCCGCACAAGACCAAGGTCGGCAAGGTCTCCATGGACCAGGTCCGCGAGATCGCGCAGACCAAGATGGCCGACCTCAACGCCAACGACATCGACCAGGCAGCCAAGATCATCGCCGGCACCGCTCGGTCGATGGGCCTGACGGTCGAAGGCTGACCGAAGCCGGATAGTCGGCAGTGTGGGAGGGCTCCAGCGCAGCCCGACCAACCACAACTGATCCACCTGCGATAGGGACAGAAATGGCAAAGCGCAGCAAGGCATACCAGCAGGCGGCCGAGCTGATCGATCGCGCGCGGCTGTACGCGCCGACGGAGGCCGCCGAGCTGGCCAAGAAGACCGCCAAGGTCAAGTACGACGCCACCGTCGAGGTGGCGCTGCGGTTGGGCGTCGACCCCCGCAAGGCAGACCAGATGGTCCGCGGCACCGTGAACCTGCCGCACGGCACTGGTAAGACTGCCCGCGTCATCGTGTTCGCCGTCGGGGACAAGGCCGCCGAGGCCGAGGCCGCCGGGGCGGACGCGGTTGGTTCCGAGGACCTGATCGAGCGCATTCAGGGCGGCTGGCTCGATTTCGACGCGGCGATCGCCACCCCGGACCAGATGGCCAAGGTCGGCAAGATCGCTCGGGTGCTCGGCCCGCGCGGCCTGATGCCGAACCCGAAGACCGGCACCGTCACTCCGAACGTCACCAAGGCGATCACGGAGATCAAGGGCGGTAAGATCAACTTCCGCGTCGACAAGCAGGCCAACCTGCACTTCATCATCGGCAAGGTGTCCTTCGACACCGAGAAGCTGGTGGAGAACTACACGGCGGCGCTGGACGAGATCCTGCGCGCGAAGCCGTCGGCGTCGAAGGGCCGGTACCTGAAGAAGGTCACCTTCACCACCACGATGGGCCCGGGCATCCCGGTCGACCCGAACGCGACCCGGACCACGGCCTCGGCCTGATACCGGAGTTCCGCTGAAAGGGCGGGCCACCCCACCAGGGGAGGCCCGCCCTTTCGCGTTGAGGACATCCGGTTCCGGGGCGACGTAGAAGTTGAACTTCGTCGCCGCGTTGGGGAGCTCCCAATTTCAGGCAAAATCGGAAACTCGCTAGCCGCCGCAGCTGTCGGCTTGGAGGGCGTAGGCGCTGATCGCCCAGCCGCCGTCCGGCTGCTTCGTCAGCTTGAAGGTGCCGAGGCGCGGACCGCCGTTGACCTGCACCCGGCAGCCGAGGACCTGGGCCTCCTGGCCGATCTCGGTCACCGCGTTGTGGTCGAACTTGGGATTCGCGTACGCGTTCGGGTCGGTGATCTGCTCGTGCACCTGGCGTGCCGCGGTGGCGCAGTCCGGGGCCTGGTGGGCGCCGGCGAAACCGGACTTGCCATCTGTGTCGAACAGGTCGCAGGTCCGTTCCGGGCCCGCCCCGCGCAGGTAGTTGTAGACGCTGCGCACCGCCTGCTGGGGGTTCGTCGACTTCACCGGTACCGAGTCGGCCGGTATGCCGGTGTTGGTGGTGCCGTTTTCGCCTCCGGAACTGCCGAACCAGGACGTCATCAGGCTGTTGTACAGGTAGTTGAGCAGCAGAAGCGCCAGCAGCAGGTAGATCAGGCGGCGGACCAGCTTGTAGCGCAGTAGGCCCAGCGCTCGTTTCCACCAGGCCTTCTTCGGCGTTTCCGGCTTCGCCGCCGGGGGCGCCGCGGGTGGCGGGACCGCTACGTCTCCGTCCTGGGACTGCTGCCATTCGCGGAACTTCTGGAACTCCAGGAATTGCTGGTACTGGCGGAATTCCGCGTCGTCCGCCGCCGGTTGCTGCGGGCGGGCCGGTGCGTCGGTTTCGACGACCTCGCTCTCCACCACCTCGGCGTCGACGATCTCCGCGGTGCGCGGTCTTTCCGGCAGGTTCGGGCCGGGCTCCGGGCGGGGCGACTCGTGCTGATCAGCCACGCACCACATGATGCCCGGCCGTCGCGCCGAGGTCACGACCGGTGAGGGCCGTCGGGCCGGGAACCGGGGGTGGTTGGTGGGCCCCGGGGCGGGTCGCGTACTCTTGTGAAGGTTCCACCCAAGACCGCTGGTCTTCTCCGTGCTCCGCGAGGAGCGGGGAGAACGAAGGTCCCGTGAGATGCGGGCGGCCCGCGCAGGAGGACGAGGCTATCCGTGCGCGCGCTGCGCGCCCATGATCTTGACGCCCCGTGCTTTCTGCGCAGGGGCGTTTTGTCGTCTCAGGACCGGCTGGATGCGGATCACAGTCGGAAATAGAGAGGAGGCGACATGGCGAAGCCCGACAAGGTTGATGCGGTCACCGAGATCGCGGATAAGTTCAGCAACTCGACCGCTGCGGTCGTGACCGAGTACCGCGGGCTGTCCATGGCGCAGCTGTCTGAGCTGCGTCGTGCCCTCGGTGCGGGCACCTCGTACCGTGTCGCGAAGAACACGCTGGTCAAGCGTGCCGCCGAGCAGTCCGGCGTCGAGGGCCTCGACGACCTGTTCGTCGGCCCGACCGCTATCGCCTTCGTTGAGGGCGAGCCGGTCGACGCGGCCAAGGCTCTGCGTGAATTCGCCAAGGACAACAAGGCCCTGGTGATCAAGGGCGGTTACATGGACGGCCGCGCGCTGTCCGTGTCCGAGGTCGAGGGCATTGCCGACCTCGACTCCCGCGAGGTCACCCTGTCCAAGCTGGCCGGTGCCATGAAGGCCAAGATGGGCCAGGCCGCCGCGCTGTTCGCCGCGCCGGCGTCCCAGGTGGCTCGGTTGGCCGCCGCTCTGCAGGAGAAGAAGAGCGGCGAAGCCGACGCCTGAGTCCCTTGTGGATGCGGTTGTCGGTCGCAAGAACTCCCCACCCGGGTGCTTCCGGATCCCGGGCACTGAACTGAAAGGAACGCCGCCGTGGCGAAGCTGAGCAACGAAGAGCTGTTGGACGTCTTCAAGGAGATGACCCTCCTGGAGCTGTCGGAGTTCGTTAAGCAGTTCGAGGACACCTTCGACGTCACCGCCGCCGCCCCGGCCGCCGTCGTGGCCGGCCCCGCCGCCGCCGCCCCGGCCGCCGAGGAGCAGGACGAGTTCGACGTCATCCTCGAGGGCGCTGGCGACAAGAAGATCCAGGTCATCAAGGTCGTCCGTGAGATCGTCTCCGGCCTGGGCCTGAAGGAGGCCAAGGAGCTGGTCGAGGGCGCTCCGAAGCCGATCCTGGAGAAGGTCGAGAAGGAGAAGGCCGAAGAGGTCAAGGCCAAGCTGGAAGAGGCCGGCGCTTCGGTCTCCGTCAAGTGAGCATCTGACTCACGGTAAAAAGGCGGGCACTCGCGGTTGCGAGTGCCCGCCTTTTTTGCTGTCCGGGAAAGAAATCGCTTTTACCGGACAAATCCTGTGGTTCCTCGAATCGAAGTGAACTGACGAGTAACCCGTTCGCGTCAGGCTCGTTGCATAGGTGTGACGCCGATGACCTTCGTTAAGCGCGTCACATGTGCCAGGCTGCCTCACCGGGGTGATCCCCGATGTGGTGAATTCGAGGAACGCGGAGGTGCGGATGGGCGTCGAGGTGGTTGTCGACGGACTTTCGAAGTCCTTCGGCGCGCAGACCATCTGGCGGGACGTCACGCTGACGCTTCCTCCCGGCGAGATCAGCGTGCTGCTCGGGCCTTCCGGAACCGGGAAGTCGGTGTTCCTGAAGTCCTTGGTCGGCCTCCTGAAGCCGGAGCAGGGCCAGGTGGTCATCAACGGCACGGACATCTGCACCTGCTCGGAGAGCGAGCTCTACGAGATCCGCAAGATGTTCGGCGTCCTGTTCCAGGACGGCGCGCTGTTCGGGTCGATGAACCTCTACGACAACATCGCGTTCCCGCTCCGCGAGCACACCCGCCGGAGCGAATCCGAGATCCGCAACCTCGTGCTCGAGAAGATGGAGATGGTCGGTCTTCTCGGCGCCGAGGAGAAGCTGCCCGGTGAGATTTCCGGCGGTATGCGCAAGCGGGCCGGGCTGGCCCGCGCGCTGGTGCTGGATCCCGAGATCATCCTGGTCGACGAGCCCGACTCCGGGCTGGACCCGGTTCGCACCGTGCTGCTGAACCAGCTGATCGTCGACCTGAACGCGCAGATCGACGCCACGATCCTGATCGTCACCCACGACATCAACACCGCCCGGACGGTGCCGGACAACATCGGCATGCTCTACCGGCGGAATTTGGTGATGTTCGGGCCGCGCGAGGTGCTGCTGACCTCGGCCGAGCCGGTGGTGGTGCAGTTCCTCAACGGGCGCGCCGACGGGCCGATCGGCATGAGCGAGGAGAAGGACATCGGGCCGTCCGAGCTGGCGCGGCTGAGCCAGCTCGCCGTGCCGCCGATGATGGCGCAGCTGGAGGTCTCGCCGGGAATGCCGGAGCGGACCGCGGTGCGCCGCCGCAAGGACCGGGTGCTGCGCCAGCTGCGGACGCTCAACCCGTCGGCGCAGCAGGAGATCCTCAAGACGCTGAGCCAGGACGAGCTGGCGCTCTACGGCTTTTCCACGCCCGCGACCGGCGCGTGGCCGCAGCACACCGAGCCGGTGCAGCCGCCGGCCCCGGACCGGCTGCCGCCGGCGGCGGTCGCCGACGTGCCGCAGCAGGTGCGCCCCTCGCCGCATCCCCGGCAGCCGGAGGCGCCGTCGCCGGACGCCGAGTTCGAGTCGGCCGAGGGGCAGCGGCGTCGTTGGTTCGGCCGCAAGCGGGGTGAGTCGTGAGTTCGCCGTCCCAGGCGCGGTTTCCTGGTGCGGGCGGGCTTCGGGAGACCGGCCGCATGTTCGCGCTGGCGCTCGATGTCGTGCGGGCGATGCCCAGCCGCCCGTTCCAGATCCGCGAGTTCGTCCAGCAGTGCTGGTTCATCGCCAGCGTGACTATCCTGCCGACCGCGCTGGTGTCGATCCCGTTCGGCGCGGTGATCGCGCTCCAGCTGGGCTCGCTGACCAGGCAGATCGGTGCCCAATCGTTCACCGGCGCGGCGAGCGTGCTGGCGATCATCCAGCAGGCCAGCCCGATCGTGACCGCGCTGCTGATCGCCGGGGCCGGCGGTTCGGCGATCTGCGCGGACCTCGGTTCCCGGAAGATCCGCGACGAGATCGACGCGATGGAGGTGCTGGGGATCTCGCCGATCCAGCGCCTGGTGGTGCCGCGGGTGCTGGCCGCGATGCTGGTGGCGCTGCTGCTCAACGGCATGGTCAGCGTCGTCGGCGTGCTCGGCGGCTACACGTTCAACGTGATCATGCAGGGCGGTACGCCCGGCGCGTACATGGCGAGCTTCAACGCGCTCGCGCAGCTGTCCGACCTGTGGATCGGCGAGCTGAAGGCGGTGATCTTCGGGTTCCTGGCCGGTGTGGTGGCGGCCTACCGGGGCCTGCACCCGCCGCCGGGGCCCAAGGGCGTGGGGGACGCGGTGAACCAGTCGGTGGTGATCACCTTCCTGCTGCTGTTCGCCGTCAACTTCGTCCTAACGACGCTCTACCTGCAGCTCGTCCCAGCAAAGGGAATGTGACATGAGAAGCATGTTCCTGAACCCGGTTTGCGCAGCGGTGCGGGTAACGGCCCCCCTGCGGGAGTTACAGACGCCGCCTCGGCTGTGGGATCCGCGACTTGTGCATGTCCAATACGCGGCATCAGGGCAGGTCCCCGCAGAGAGCCCCTTATGGGGTGGGCACCGTCTGAGAACCCGCGGCGGTGCGAGTTGCGTAGGTGGGCTGAGCGGCTGCGCCGCTTCAAAGAGGCGGACGGCGACATGGTGACGATCTCGCAGCGCGCGAAGCGCGCGGCCCGGCGTCCGCTGGTGATGCTGGACGACCTGGGCGACCAGATGTCGTTCTACCTGCGGTCGCTGGCGTGGATTCCGCGGGCGGTCACCCGCTACGCCAAGGAGACGGTGCGGCTGCTCGCCGAGGTGAGCTTCGGCAGCGGTGCGCTGGCGGTGATCGGCGGCACGGTCGGCGTGATGATCGGCCTGACCCTGTTCACCGGCACGGTGGTCGGCCTGCAGGGCTTCGCGGCGCTGGACCAGCTTGGCACCTCGGCGTTCGCCGGGTTCGTCTCCGCATACTTCAACACCCGCGAGATCGCGCCGCTGGTCGCCGGGCTGGCGCTGTCGGCGACGGTCGGTTCCGGTTTCACCGCTCAGCTGGGCGCGATGCGGATCTCCGACGAGATCGACGCGCTGGAAGTCATGGGCGTGCCGAGCCTGCCGTACCTGGTGACGACCCGGGTGATCGCGGGGTTCATCGCGGTGATCCCGCTGTACGTGCTGGGCCTGCTGACGTCCTACATCGCCGCCCGCGCCGTCACGATCTACATCTACGGCCAGTCCGCGGGCACCTACGACCACTACTTCAACCTGTTCCTGCCGCCCGAGGACGTGCTGTGGTCCTTCGGGAAGGTGCTCGTCTTCAGCGTCGTGGTGATCATGACGCACTGCTACTACGGCTATCGCGCCAGCGGCGGCCCGGCCGGTGTCGGCATCGCGGTGGGCCGCGCGGTGCGGACCGCGATCGTGACCACCGCGCTGCTCGACTTCTTCCTCAGCCTCGCGATCTGGGGCACTACGACGACGGTTCGGATCACCGGATGAGTACGCGAAGTGCGTTGACGACGATCCGGCGCCGCGCCCTCGGCTTGGCGCTGCTGCTGAGCATGGTGCTGTTCATCAGCCTCACCGTGGCGATCTACCAGAAGGCCTTCGCGTCCAGCGTGGACGTCGTGCTGAAAGCGCCGTCGACCGGGAACCAGCTGCTGCCCGAGTCGGACGTGAAGGTGCGCGGCATGGTCGTCGGCCGGGTGGTGAGCGTGACGTCCACTGGGGACGGTGCCGAGCTGCGGCTGGCGCTGGACCCGGAGCGGGCCGAGCAGCTGCCGTCGAACGTGTCGGCGCGACTGCTGCCGCGGACGCTGTTCGGCGAGCGGTACGTGTCGTTGGAGCTGCCGGAGCAGGCCTCGACCAAGGTGTTGGCCTCCGGTGACGTGATCGAGCAGGACCGCACCAGCGCGGGCATCGAGCTGGAGCAGGTGCTGTCCGACACGATGCCGGTGCTGCAGGCGGTCCACCCGGACGACCTGGCCGTGACGCTGAACGCGCTGGACCAGGCGTTGGCCGGGCGCGGCAAGCCGCTGGGCGAGACGCTGTCGCAGCTGAACACCTACCTGGACGGGCTCAACCCGTCGGTGCCGGACCTCAAGGAGAACCTGCAGGAGCTGGTCGGCGTCGCGCAGACCTACGAGCAGGCCGCGCCGGACGTGCTGGAGGCGCTGGACAACTTCAGCACCACCGCCCGGACCCTGGTGGCGCAGCGGGAGAACCTGACCGCGCTCACCTCGCAGCTGACCACCAGCTCCGGTGATCTGACCGGCTTCCTGCGGGACAACCGGCAGAACATCATCCAGCTCGGCGACGCGCAGCGGCCGACGCTGGACGTGCTGGCCAAGTACGCGCCCGAGTACCCGTGCTTCCTGCAGGAGATGGCGGAGTTCGTGCCGCGGATGCGGCAGGTGTTCGGCGAGGGCTCCGCCGAGCCGGGACTGCACATCACCCTGGAGGTCGTCGCGACCCGCGGCAAGTACGTGCCGAACCAGGACGAGCCGGAGTTCGCCGACAAGCGCGGCCCGCGCTGCTACAACTTCATGCCGCTGCCGGATCCGGTGCCGGAGTACCCGCCGGACGGGCCGTTCAAGGACGGCTCGGTTCCGCCGCCCGCATCGCGGCCGGCCGACGGCGGCCTGAACCCGCCGTCGATGGGCCAGGGCTACCTGCCCGCCGGCACCTCGCCGCAGTCCGCGGCCTGGGTGAACTCCCCGGCGGAGCGGGACATGGTGGCGATGCTGCTGGCGCCCGCGGTGGGTCGCGAGCCGAGTGAGATGCCGGACTGGGGCTCGCTGCTGGTCGGGCCCGTGCTTCGCGGAGCGGAGGTGAGTTACCGGTGAACGGCCGCAGCATCGTCGCTCCGCTGGTGAAGTTCCTGATCTTCGTGCTGGTCACCGTGCTGGCCACCGGGTTGCTGGTGCTGACCATCGCCAACCAGGACCTGCGCGCGTCGGAGTCCTACACGGCGCGGTTCACCGACGTCACCAACCTCAACGAGGGCGACGAGGTGCGCATCTCCGGGGTCAAGGTCGGCCAGGTGGAGAGCATCGAGGTGGTCGACCGGCGGCTCGCCGAGGTGCGGTTCAACGTGTCTGACCGGCGGCTGCCGAGCTCGGTGACCGCCACCATCAAGTACCGCAACCTGGTCGGCCAGCGCTACATCGCGCTGGAGCAGGGCGCGGGCGGCTCCGGCGGATTCCTGGCCCCGGATGCCGAGATCCCGTTGGAGCGCACCAAGCCGGCGCTGGACCTGACCGTGCTGCTGGGCGGGTTCAAGCCGCTGTTCCAGGCGCTCGCGCCGGAGGACGTGAACAAGCTGTCCTACGAGATCATCCAGGTGTTGCAGGGCGAGGGCGGCACGGTGGAGAGCCTGCTGGCCCACACCGCCTCGCTGACCTCCACGATCGCCTCCCGCGACCAGGTGATCGGGCAGGTCATCGACAACCTCAACGGCGTGCTGGACACCGTCAACTCCCGCGACCAGCAGTTGTCCGAGCTGATCGGCCAGCTGCAGCAGGTGGTGTCCGGGCTGTCCGCCGACCGGGATTCGATCGGCTCCGCGATCACCGCGATGGACGGCCTGACGAACAGCACCGCGGGCCTGCTGACCGAGGCGCGGCCCGGGCTGCAGCAGGACATCGCGGGCCTCGGCGACCTGTCGAAGAACCTCAACGACCACGAGGAGCTCACCGAGCGGGTGCTGCAGAACATGCCCGGCAAGCTCGAAACGATCGGCCGGACCGCCAGCCACGGCTCCTGGTTCAACTTCTACTCGTGCAAATTGAGCGGCACGGTGGGCATCGGCGAGCTGAACCTGCCGCTGCCGCTGATGCCGGTGACGCAGTCGAGGTGCCAGCGATGACCGCATTCTCCCAGCGCGATCCGCTCAAGATCGGCATCGCCGGCCTGCTGGCGCTGGTGCTGATGTTCCTGCTGGCGCTGAACTTCGAGCGGCTGCCGTTCATCGGCGGCACCACCTACACCGCGCAGTTCACCGAGGCCGCCGGGCTGCGGCCGGACAGCGAGGTGCGCATCGCCGGGGTGAAGGTCGGCACCGTCTCGGACGTCGAGATCGAGGACGACCACGTGCTGGTCAGCTTCCGCGTCGGCGACGCGTGGCTGGGCGACCACACCACCGCCGCGATCCGGATCAAGACGCTGCTCGGCCAGAAGTACCTGGCGCTGGATCCGCAGGGCGGCAAGGAACTGTCGCCGTCCGAGCCGATCCCGCTGCAGCGCACCGTGTCGCCCTACGACGTCATCGAGGCGTTCAGCGACCTCTCGACCACAGTGGACAAGATCGACACCGGGCAGCTCGCGGCGAGCTTCCGCACACTGTCCGACACGTTCAAGGGCACGCCCGACGAGGTCAGCGGCGCGCTCGACGGGTTGTCGCGGCTGTCGCAGACCATCTCCTCGCGCGACGAGCAGCTGGAGCAACTGCTGAACAACACCTCGCAGGTGTCGAAGACGATCGCCGACCGCAACGCTGACTTCGAGAAGCTGCTGGCCGACGGCAACCTGCTGCTGCAGGAGATCCGGGCGCGGCGGGATTCGATCAGCGGCCTGCTGGCGGGCACCCGCGAGTTGTCCCAGCAGCTCAGCGGGCTGGTCGATGACAACAACGCGCAGATCGGCCCGGCGCTGCAGCAGCTGGACCGGGTCACCAAGATGCTGCAGCGCAACCAGGACGACCTGAACCGCAGCCTCGAGATGTTCGCCCCGTTCACCAGGTACTTCTCCAACGTGCTGGGCAACGGCCGCTGGTTCGACACCTACATCTGCGGCCTGCTGCCGCCCGCCATCGGTCCGATCAACCAGAAGGGCTGCCAGCCATGACCAGCGCACGCCCGACGCTGACCAGGACGCTGTCGATCGCCGTGGTGGTCGTGCTCGCCGCGACCCTCGGGGTGTGGTGGCTGTTCTTCGGTGCCGCCGAGCGGAAGGTCACCGCGTACTTCCACGCCGCCGTGGGCATCTACCCGGGCGGTGACGTGCGGATCCTCGGGGTGCCGGTGGGCACCGTCGACGAGGTCGTGCCGCAGGGCCAGCTGGTGCGCGTCGTGATGAGCGTGGACCGCGACGTGAAGGTCCCCGCCGACGCGGGCGCGGTGGCGGTCGCGCCGAGCGTGGTCAGCGACCGGTACGTGCAGCTCGCCCCCGTCTACCGGGGCGGGCCGGAGCTGGCCGACGGCGCGGTGATCCCGAAGGAGCGCACCGCGACTCCGGTGGAGCTGGACCAGATCTACCGCAGCCTCAACGACATCACGACCGCGCTGGGACCCAACGGCGCCAACGCCGACGGCGCGCTGACCGATCTGCTCAACACCAGCGCGGCGAACCTCGACGGCAACGGGAAGGCGCTGTCGGAGACCATCCGCAACCTCGGCGAGGTCGGCACCACGTTGTCCGGCAACAGCGATCAGCTGTTCGCCACCGTCGACAACGTGCAGCGCTTCACGTCGATGCTGGCCGAGAACGACGACCAGGTGCGCCGGTTCAACACCCAGATGCAGCAGGTCAGCTCGTTGCTGTCCGGCGAGCGCGAGGACATGAGCGCGGCGCTGGCGGAGCTGGCCGTGGCGCTGGGCAAGGTCGAGTCCTTCGTGCGCGACAACCGGGGACTGGTGAAGTCCAATGTGGACCAGTTGAACGCGGTGGCGAACGTGCTGGTGGAGCAGAAGGCGGCGCTCAGCGAGTCGCTGAACAACGCGCCGCTGGCGTTGAGCAACCTCAACAACGCCTACAACGGTGCGGCGGGAACGCTGGACGTCCGTGCGAACCTCAACGAGCTCAACCAGCCGCCGCTGGTGTCGGTGTGCAAGCTGCTGCAGCAGCACAGCCCCGCCGACGTGCCGAAGGACGTCAGCGACGCGTGCAAGTCGCTGCAGCCGATCCTCGACGGCGTGGTGAAGCTGCCCACCCCGGCGGAAACGCTCAACGCCATCCAGAACGGCAAGCTCCCACCACTGCCGCTTCCGCTGTCCACCCAAACCGCGGGAGGTGACCGGTGATGCGGCGAGTGCTGAGCCGATTGCGGGCGAAATCGCCGCTGCCCCGCGGCCTGCAGGTCGGGGCCGCGTTGACCGCGGCGCTGGTCGTGATCGGCGGGTGCAGCTCGCAGGGCGTCTACGACATGCCGCTGCCCGGCGGCGCCGACCTCGGCAGCAACCCCTACGAGGTCAAGGTGCGCTTCGCCGACGTGCTGGACCTGGTGCCCAACGCCGGGGTCCGGGTCAACGACGTGCCGGTCGGCCGGGTGTCGACCATCGGTCTGGCTCCCGATTCCTGGCAGGCCGAGGTGACCGTGCTGGTCAACGGCGACGTCAGGCTCCCGGCCAACGCGACCGCCCGGCTGCGGCAGTCCAGCCTGCTCGGCGAGAAGTACGTCGAGCTCGCCAACCCGCCGGAGGGGCAGTCCGGAGTCGGCCGGCTCGCCGACGGCGCCCTGATCGGCCTCGACCGCACCGGCCGCAACCCCGAGGTGGAAGAGGTGCTCGGCGCGCTGTCCATGCTGCTCAACGGCGGTGGCGTGGCGCAGCTGCAGAACATCACCAAGGAGCTCAACGCCGCGCTGGAGGGCCGCGAGTCCGACGTCCGCGGCCTGCTGTCCAATTTGGACGAACTGGTCGCCGGGCTGGACGCGCAGCGCGACGACATCACCCGGGCGCTGGAGAGCATCAACCGGCTGAGCGCCCGGCTCAACGAGCAGCGCGGCAGCATCGACACCGCGCTGCGCGACCTGGAACCGGGGCTGCGGGTGCTCAACGAGCAGCGCACCCAGCTGGTCACCATGCTGCAGTCGCTCGACGAGCTCTCCGGCGTCGGCACGGACGTGGTCAACAAGTCCCGCGACGACCTGGTGCACAACCTCAACCAGCTCGCGCCGGCCCTGCACCAGCTGGCCGCGGCGGGCGAGAGCCTGCCGAAGTCGCTGGAGGTGCTGGTCTCGTTCCCGTTCCCGGACAACGCGGTCGACGGCATCGGCAACAGCGACTTCACCAACCTCTACGCCAACGTGGACCTGAACCTCACCCACGTGCTGGAGAACATCGGCCGCAGCCGGCAGCCGCTGATCCCGCTGCCTGACGCGCTGAAGTCCATCCCGCTGCCGCTGACGCAGCAGGCGCCGCCGGAGCAGACCGCGGAGCCGCCGGCCGAGCCGGAGCGAGAATCCGGCGGCCTGCTGGGCTCGTTGTTGGGAGGTGGCCGCTGATGCTCACCCGTCGAGTGCGCCTGCAGATCATCGCGTTCATCGCGATCGCCCTGGTCGGCGTCAGCTACGCCGGAGCCCGCTACGCGGGACTGGACCGGTTGCTCGGCCCGCGCGGTTACGTGGTGACGCTGCAACTCGCCGACACCGGCGGTGTTTTCAACAACGCCGAGGTCACCTACCGCGGCGTGCCGGTCGGCCGGGTCGGTGACCTGAAACTGACCGGCACCGGCGTGGAGGTGCCGCTGGACATCGAATCCAGCGCGCCGCGGATCCCGCGCGACGTGCAGGCGGTGGTGACCAACCGGTCCGCCGTCGGCGAGCAGTACGTCGACCTGCGACCCAAGCGCGACGACGGCCCGTTCCTGGAGAACGGTTCGGTGATCGCACAGGAATCCGCGACCACGCCGCTGCCGGTGGAAAGCCTGATGACGAACCTGGACGCGTTCGCGAACTCGGTGCCGGAGGACTCGCTGCGCACCGTGGTCAGCGAGCTCGGCACGGCGTTCCGCGACAACGGCGGCCACCTGCAGACCATCCTGGACACCAGCCGCGAGTTCACCACCGCCGCGCAGGAGCACCTGCCGCAGACGGTGCAGCTGCTCCAGGACGGCAAGACGGTGCTGGCCACCCAGAACGAGCAGGGCTCGGCGATCAAGTCGTTCGGCGAGGACCTGCGGCTGCTGTCGGAGTCGGTGAAGAACTCCGACGGCGACCTGCGGGCGGTGATCGAGCGCGCCCCGCCGGCGGCCCGCCAGGTCAGCGCGTTCCTGCAGGAGAATCAGCAGCTCGGCCCGCTGCTGGCGAACCTGACGACCACCTCGCAGGTCTTGGCCAAGCGCGTCGACGGCATCGAGCAGGTCATGACGCTGTACCCGGCGATCGTCACCGCCAGCAACACGGTGGTGCCCGGCGACGGCACGGCGCACTTCGGCCTGGTGCTCAACGTGTTCGACCCGCTGCCCTGCACCAAGGGCTACGAGTCGACCGAGCGCCGCGCCGGAGACGACTTCCGTGAGATGCCGCTGAACCCCAACGCGCACTGCGCGGAACCACCGGGCAGTGACACGTCGGTCCGCGGCGCGCAGAATGCACCGGGACAGTAGGAAGGAGGCGGACATGACCATCGGAACCGCTGGGCGGAAGCGCCCGATCGCGGCCCTGGTCACGGGCCTGACGCTGCTCGCGTGCGGCGTGGTGGCCAGCCTGTTCTTCGGCGTCTCCTGGGCGCTCGCCGGCAACGACTCCTCGGTCACCCGCGCGGAGGTGCGGGATGCGGCGCTGCGCGACGGGCAGAGCGCGATCATCAGCTTCAACAGCCTCGACTACCGCGATGTGGACGGCGGCCTGAAGCGCTGGGAGGACAATTCGGCGGGCCCGCTGCGCGACGAGATCCGGCAGGGCAGGCAGAACTACGCGACCCAGATCACCCAGGCGAAGAGCAGCACCACGGCCCGGGTGCTCGACGCCGGGATCGTCGAGCTCGACGAGAACGCGGGCAAGGCCCGGATGATCGCCGTCGTGCAGGTCACGGTCACCATCGAGGGCCAGCAGCCGACGAACAAGCAGGACCGCTACCAGGCCGAGCTCACCCGCGAAGGAGAGACCTGGAAGCTCAGCGGGCTCGGCACCGTGCCGGTCGGCTGAACGGCGAGACTCGCAAGCAATTCGAGGAGTGCAGTCAGTGCCAAGCAACCGCCGCAAAACCCCCGCTCGCCGCCCCAGGGTGGCAGGCCTGCGCCACCGCGAAACCCTGCTCGGCGATGCTCTCCAGGAGGAGGCCCGGGAAGCCCGGCGCGCTGCGGGTGAGCAGCGGGCTTCCGGCGGAGCTGCGGGGCGGGCGTCGGATGTCGAGGCTTCGCGCAACGGCTCCGTCGAAGCGGAGCGCGGCGAAGCCGAGGTGGAGCGCAGCGACGTTGCCGGCGTGGCGGCTGGTTCCGTGCAGCTCGGCGAAGCCGTTGATCCGGAGCGCAGCGAGGCTGTTGATTCGGAGCCGGCCGCAGAGCGCGGCGAAGAGGCCGGCGTGGAGCCGGAAGGATCCGGCGGCGTAGCCGCGCCTTCGGCGAAGCCGAAGCGGGCAGCCGCAGCGAAGCCCGGCGAATCGGCTGGTGCCGAGCCGGCGAGATCGAGCGGCGTAGCCGCGCCTTCGGCGCCGTACGAGGCGCAGCGGGGCTGGACAGCCGGGGCGCAGCCCGGCGTCGTGGCCGGCGCAGCGGCGTCCGGCGGGACGTCGTTGAAGGGCGTGACGTGGGCGGTTTGGATCCTCGCGATCTTGTTCGCCGGGGCGGCGGTGTTCCTCGGCATCCAGGCGTTCGGCGCGCGCTACTCCGGGGCCGGGGCCAACGAGGCGCTGGTTTCGGCCGGGGCGACCAGCGAGGTCAACGGCCAGATCAGCGATGCCGTGGAGAAGGTGTTCTCCTACGACTTCAACGACACCGCCAAGACCGAGACGGCCGCGCGGGATCTGCTGGTCGGTTCGGCGGTGCAGAAGTACGACGACCTGTTCAAGGTGGTCCGGGAGCAGGCCCCGCAGCAGCAGCTGATCGTCACCACGACCGTGAAGAGCAGCGCGGTGACGAGGCTGCAGGGCGACCGCGCGGAGCTTCTGCTGTTCGTCGACCAGCACGCGATGCGCGCCAACACCGGCGAGAGCAACGTCGGCCCGGCCCAGATCTCGGTGAGCGCCGAGAAGCAGGGCGACCGGTGGAAGATCACCCAGATCACCCTGCGCTGAAGGCCAATGCCCGTGAGTGTTTTGGGGCGCTGTTGCACCCCAAAACACTCACGGGAGAGCGACCGGCGTAGCGAAGCACCGGGCGAACGCCCAGCGCTCTCCGGGTTCGGGTCAGTCGGTTGAGCTCCGATCCGGTGTTGCAGAACTACCACCTGCTGCCGAGCGTCCGGGGCGATCTCCTGGTGCGGCTCGGACGCGGCGAAGAGGCGAAGCTGGAGTTCGAGCGGGCCGCGGAGCTCACCCAGAACATCGCGGAACGCGCCTTCCTGCTCCGCCGCGCGGAAGAGCTCGCCGACAGCGGCGTTTCCGGCCCGGCGCTCGGGGCGGCGGCCGAAGAGTTCCTGGCGCGCGACGAGCTGAACGCCGCGACGATCCGCTCCTACGGGCAGACCCTGCGAAGGCTGCGCCTGGCCGTGGGAGATCAGCTGCCGCTTGCCGCCCTGACGGCCGAGCAGGTGGCGAGGGTGTTCGAGACGGCGTGGGGCGCGGCGGCGGCGAAGACGTGGAACCGGCACCGCTCGGCGATCCGGTCGTTCTGCGCGTGGGCATGCCTGGACGACCTGGCAGCAGATCTCGACCGCCGCGCCGAAACCCGCTCCCGGGCGCTGCCGATCGGCTCCGCGCAGCTCTACGAGATCTGGAACCGCCCCGGAATCCCGCTGCGGGAACGCGCCTTGTGGCGACTGCTGCACGAATCCGGGGCCGCGGTGAAGGCCGTCCTGTCCCTGAACGTCGAGGACCTGGACCTGGACGACCGCCGCGCTCGGGCGGCCGGCACCTGGGTGAGCTGGCGATCCGGCACGGCCGGGCTGCTCCCCGAGCTGGTGGCGGGCCGCTCTCGAGGCCCGCTGTTCCTGACCGATCGCAAGCCCGGGCCGTCCCGGACGCCCCGGGACGGAGACCGCTGCCCGGAGACGTGCCGCAGCCGCCTGTCCTACGAACGAGCCGAGTACCTCTTCAAACGAGCCACCGCGGCACTGGACCCGACCGGCGACGGCTACACCCTCCGCCAGCTGAAACCCCTTGCCTGAAAAGGGAAATCAGCCCGTCGGGAAGGCAGGCCAGCGGCCGAGCCGCGGTGAAGCCGAGGTGGCCGAGCCGAGGTGGCCGACGCTGACGGCGCTGAGGTCGCGAACGGGGCCGTGGGGGTGTTTGGGGGGGGTGGGGGGGCCAAAAAAAAACGGGCCCCCGGGCGCGGCGAAAAATGGACCCGAGAGGGCACGCGGCGCGGGGGCCGGGGCGGG
>NZ_JBFAKG010000043.1:0-64115 GCF_040655595.1 Saccharopolyspora sp. NPDC050389 | reverse complement strand
CGCACCTACGCCGGCCGCAATCCGCTCGACAAGGGCCTGACCGACCTGATCGGATGGGCTGCTATGGCGACCCAAAAGACTCACGGCCCCGTGCCTGCAGGAAACGTCGCTCCGAAGTCGCCCGGCGCCTGGGTCACGGTCCGATGTGGACGTGGGCCGCCCAGAGGCAGTGCTCTTCCGGATAGCGGGACCGGAGTTGGCGGGCCGCGTTGTGCAGGGCGTAGGACGAGCGGTCCGTGTCGAACTCCTCGCCGCCGAACACCGCGCTGTAGACATCGGCGTGCACCTGCACCGCGCTTTCCGCGTCGATCTCCCACAGGGTGCCGATGACGTGCGTGAATCCCGCGAAGCCCAGCGCTCCGGGCAGGGACACCGCCGCCGCGCACGGCGGGTCGGCCGCCGTCGCGCACTGGCCGAGGTAGCCGAACTCCGCTTCCTCCAGCGGCACCTGGCCCAGCTCGACCACGCCCAGCGGCCGGTGCGGTGACTCGCGGTCCAGCAGCAGGGCCGCCGCCGGCTGCGCCGGGAACTGCGAGCTCGGCTCGCACACGTGCAGCCACGGGTGCTCCGGCAGCATCTGCAGCATCTCCGCCGCGCTGGCGCTCTCCACGGCCGCGATCTCCGCCGACGGCCAGTACTGCGCCAGGACCTGGTTCTGCGGCGGCAGTTCCCGCCCGACCTGCTGCGCCGAACCGGCCGCGACCAGGGCCCTGCCGCCCGTCGGCACCGGCCGCTGCGTCGCCCGGAGCAGGCAGCCCAGCGTCGGGGTGTACGACGACACGACCCGGTCCAACGTGGACTCGCCGGTTCGCGAGGTCGCCGCGTGCACCGGGAGGAACGCCATCGCGCCGAGGGCGCTCCACCACATCCTGGGCCACCGGGCGCCGGGTTCCGGCATGCTCAGGTAGCCCATCCGCTCCATGACCGGGCGCGCGATCCGGTCCCAGGTCCAGTCGAGGGAGTCTGCCAGCGCCTCGTGATCGTCCTGCTGCGCGGCGGCCAGCAGCTCGCACGCTCGGTCGGCCGCGGTTTCCGGCGCGGCGTTCGGCAGCGGCACGGTCAGCACCCGCCCCGCGATGAGCACCAGCGCATCCGACCGGTAGCGGCTGAGGTTGACCAGCACCGCGCAACCGTCCGGCACCGCGGCCGACAGCTCCTGGATCGGCGTGCGCAGCAGGTGGCCCGGCTGCACGGCGCGGATCTCCGCGAGCAGCTCCTCCCAGGTGTGCGCCAGCTGCATCCGGTCGTCGGACCCGGTGAGCGCCGGTTCGTCCGCCGGGCGGTCCAGCAGCCGTCGTACCCGCACCGCCTCGTCCGCGAGGTCCGGGTGGGTGCGGTGCAGCGCGCCGAGTTCTCCGCCGATCGGCAGGAAATCGGACAGGACCGCGTTCTGCCCGTGCTCCAGCAGCTCCACGGCCCGCTCCGGCGCGCCGCTCTCCAACGCGCACGCCGCGGCATCGGCCGCGATCGACGCCCACCGCTGCTGCGCGGCCGGCGACGCGACGACCCGCTTGCCGCGCGTGACCAGTGGCAGCAGGTCGACGGCGACCTCGAACGATTCCAGCGCCTCCGACCACCGGTGCGCCTGCGCGCAGATCCGGCCGGACAGGCTCGCCGCCCGAATCCGCTGGTCGGCAGGGGCGTTGAGCTGCTCGGCGGCGTCCATGAGCACCTTGCGCGCCCACCGGTAGTACCGCCGCCGCCCGCTGCGCTGGTAGATCGTTCGCAGGGCGCGGCCCAGGTGGACGGCGATGCCCGCGCGGTTCGGCGCGGTCGCCGGCATCGCGATGAGCGCCTGGTCCAGCAGCTCGATCGCGGCCTCGATGTCCTTCGTCTTGGCGGTCAGCCGGAACCGGTGCGCCGAGACGATGCCGAGCTGCGCCCACGCCGCGGGCTGCGACGCGGCATCGCCCTTCGCGGCTTCGCGCGCGAGCTCGGCCGCCCGGTCCAGATCGACGGCCTCCCCGTGGTGCTCGAAGCGGCCGATCAACGTGGTGATCAGCGAGTGCAGCATCGCGCCGCGCTGCTCCGTGCTCGCCGCCTCCACCGCGGCCTCCCCGGCGGTGACCGCGGTGTCCAGCACCTTGGCCTCCGCGCCGTGCAGGAAATGCCTGCGCAGCAAGGTCGCATAACCGGTGAGGGCGTCGGCGCGGCTCTGGTCGTCGACGGACATCGCGCGCACCGCCGGGGCGATCGGCCGCAGCACGCGGCGCAGCTGGCTCGCCTCGCCGGTGGCGTCCACGTGCTCGACGGTCGCCGCGGCGAGATGCCAGATCGCCGTGCCCAGCAAGGGATTCCCGCTGTCCAGCATCCCGAGCACGCCGATCAGCTCGCTGATCGCCGAGTTGAGGTCGGTCAGATCACCGTTGCGCTGGAACCGCAGCCGCAGCGCCTTGGCCAGGTGGCACAGCGCGGCCCGCCGCGGTTCGCCGTCGGCGAGGGCACCGGCGCCGGATCCGAGGTGTTTGATGCCCTCGTCGAGGTCTTCGGGCGAGCCGCCGCGCTCGAACCGGCGCAGCAGCGCCGCCCCGAGGTTGATCAGCAGCTCGGAAGTGGCCGGGTCGTTGGCCGGCGAGATCCGGGCGGCCTCCCGGAACACGTCGATCGACTCGTCGTCGGACCGCGGCGCGTTGGCCAGCCGGGCGTGCAGCCGCAACGCGTTGGCCAGCCGGATCAGCGCCATCGCGCGGCGCTGGTCGCGACGCGGCGTCTGCTCGACGGTTTCCCGCGCGACCTGCACGCTCTCTTCGGCAGCGGTGGCGCTGTCGGTCTTGTTCGCGAGATCGGTGAGCGCCAGCGCGAGGTTGCACTGGTAGAGAACGCGGTCCTGGTCGCTGCTGTGCGCCGAGTCCCGCGCCGACCGGTAGTAGGAGATCGCGTCTTCCAGGTCGGCCAGCGCGCCGCTGCGCAGGTGCGTCAGCTGTGCGGCGCTGCCCAGGTTGTTGAGCACGCCCGCGCGCGCGGGATCGGTCTCGTGCAGCACTCCGGCGGTCGCCCGGAACACCTCAGCAACCCAGGGCAGCTGCTCGAAGTCCAGCGTGGTGACGATCTTGTTCATCGCGGAGATGGCATCCGCGTAGCGCTGCTCGGCGCTGCGCCGGGGTTCGGGGGCCGTCGCTTCGGGAGGTTGCGGGGCCTGTCTGGGCGGGGGCGTGGCGTCGTCCGGCCCGGCGGAGAACCAGCTGGAGCTGGAGCTACCGCGGTCCGGCCCCCCTGTCGAACGCTGCAGCCCGCTGAACCGTTCGCTCGCGCGGCTTGCATCGTCTGTCATCGGTTCGTTCTCCTGTGGCCTGCTCACCCGGGGCACCTGGAACAGGTGGGGCGTATCACGCTACCGGCGGACGCGAGCGTCGAATAGCCCGCGTGCATCACCTGAGATCGTGCTGTCGGGCAGTTGTGCCCGACAGGGCGATTCGTTAAGTGCTCGTGATCAGAAAATACCGCTTCGTGAGGGGAAAAGGTCGTTATTGCGACCATTACTACTCACGACTACCACACGGTGGCGGCGGCGACTTCGAGGTCGGCCGCGCCGCGGACGTCGTCGTATTCGGTGTTCGCCTCGGCCGGATGTTTCCCGTTGTGCAGGACCATGCGCGATCCGTGCCCATCCCACAACTGCCCATATAGGACTGATCTGGTCGCGCCGTCCGGGTGGCCGGAGTCCTTCGCCGCGAATTTCCCGTCCTCGGTCCCGGCCGGCCGCTCCAGGCCGGTGGCCCGGAATCCCGGCCCGATCGGCCCGCCGAGCCCTGTCCGGTGCGCCGGTGATCGCTCCGGCTGACAAGGCGAACTGCCCGATGGCTTTCGTGAATTGTCCCCATTCCTGATCGGCTTTCTGTTTGTTTTCGTCATCGTGATGATCCGACGGCCGCTTGGCGCCCGGCTCGTCGACATGTTGCAGCCGACCTTTCCGCCAACTGGCCAACGCGCACCTCGTCGAAGGCGATCGCGTCGGCCCGGCGGCCCTGGCCGTCCTCGAAGCCCCCGTTCCGGATCGAGTTCACGATGCCCTACCGCCGGGGCGTCGCGGGTGTGGACAGAACGGCGGGCAATCGCCCGATCTTGCGCACGGTGCGCGATTCGCGACGCTGTGTACTTGGCGGCACTCCTGCCTCCCCAGGCGAGATCGAGAATTCGAAGATCGAATTCCCGCGATTGAAAATGACTGCAGGTGTCGATGTGAGCACACGGGGTGAATGTGGCAGGGCTGCTTTGTGGGAATGACTCCGTTCGGCGGAGTCGTCCCAGGAATAGGGAACGCGATCCCGGATGTTGAGGCGCTCGTCACTCGTGGGGCGATCGCCGGCGGGGCTGTCAAGGGCCGTTCGGAGGGGTGTCGGGAGTGTCGCTCGGAGGCACCTGAAGTTACCTGGAGGTAGCGCGCTGACCAGGCAGGACAATGCCTCCAGTGGTCACGAGCGGTGATCGTGTTTTGCGCCACGAGGGTGATCGAAGCGTGATCTCTTGACTGCGGGCTCGCTCGGGTTCACTCTGGTGCTCAACGCGGGGCTGGGCCGCCATCGGTGGGCCCCCTCGACAGCTGGCGTAGTTCCGGCTAGACTGCTACTTTGCGCTGCCCTCTTTCCGTCTGTCCTGCACCGGACCGTAGGATCGTGGGCGCCATTGCACCCTTGACAGCTGTGTTAGCGAACTGTGCCAGCGGGTACGGACCCCGTCGGTCACTTCGCCGGGCACTTTCGCTGATGCGGCTGTAGCCAGTTCAGAGTCCCGGAAGGACGCATCTTGGCAGTCTCCCGCGCGACCAAGGTCTCTGCAGCTTCCAACTACACGTCGGGGATCCCTGGGGCACCCAAGCGGGTCTCGTTCGCGAACATTCGCGAACCGTTGAACGTGCCGAACCTGCTAGACCTGCAGATCCAGTCCTTCGAATGGCTTGTCGGTAACGAGGCCTGGTTCCAGCGCCGGGTCGACGCCGGCGAGGAGAATCCGGTTGGTGGTCTTGAGGAGGTCTTGAACGAGATCTCCCCGATCGAGGACTTCTCCGGATCGATGTCGCTGTCTTTCTCCGACCCACGCTTCGACGAGGTCAAGGCCTCCGTCGAGGAGTGCAAGGACAAGGACATGACGTATGCGGCCCCGCTGTTCGTCACGGCGGAGTTCACCAACCACACCACTGGCGAGATCAAGAGCCAGACGGTGTTCATGGGTGACTTCCCGATGATGAGCAACAAGGGGACCTTCATCATCAACGGCACCGAGCGGGTCGTGGTCTCCCAGCTCGTCCGTTCCCCCGGTGTCTACTTCGACCAGTCGGTCGACAAGACCACGGACAAGGACGTCTTCAGCGTCAAGATCATCCCCAGCCGCGGTGCGTGGCTGGAGTTCGACGTCGACAAGCGCGACACCGTCGGCGTCCGCATCGACCGCAAGCGCCGCCAGCCGGTCACCGTGCTGCTGAAGGCGCTGGGCTGGTCGGCCGAGGCGATCCGCGAGCGGTTCGGCTTCTCCGAGACCCTGATGGCGACCCTGGAGAAGGACCACACCGCAGGCACGGACGAAGCGCTGCTGGACATCTACCGCAAGCTGCGCCCGGGCGAACCGCCGACGAAGGAGAGTGCGCAGACCCTCCTGGAGAACCTGTTCTTCAAGGAGAAGCGCTACGACCTCGCCCGAGTCGGCCGCTACAAGGTCAACAAGAAGCTCGGTCTGGGCCAGCCGTACGAAACCGGCGTGCTCACCGAGGAAGACATCGTCACCACGATCGAGTACCTGGTCCGGCTGCACGCCGTCGAGACCGAGATGCCCGCGCGTGGTGAGGGCGAAGGCGCGACCGTGCCGGTCGAGGTCGACGACATCGACCACTTCGGCAACCGGCGCCTGCGCACCGTCGGCGAGTTGATCCAGAACCAGGTCCGGGTCGGCCTGTCCCGCATGGAGCGCGTCGTCCGCGAGCGGATGACCACCCAGGACGTCGAGGCGATCACGCCGCAGACCCTGATCAACATCCGCCCGATCACGGCGGCGATCCGGGAGTTCTTCGGCACCTCGCAGCTGTCGCAGTTCATGGACCAGACCAACCCGATCGCGGGCCTGACGCACAAGCGCCGGCTCTCCGCGCTCGGCCCGGGCGGTCTGTCCCGTGAGCGCGCGGGCATGGAAGTCCGAGACGTGCACCCCTCGCACTACGGCCGGATGTGTCCGATCGAGACGCCGGAAGGCCCGAACATCGGTCTGATCGGCTCGCTGGCCACGTTCGCGCGGGTCAACCCGTTCGGCTTCATCGAGACGCCGTACCGCAAGGTCGTCGACGGCCGGGTCACCGACCAGATCGACTACCTGACCGCCGACGAAGAGGACCGCTACGTCAAGGCGCAGGCCAACGCGCCGATCGACGACGACGGCAACTTCGTCGACGATCGGGTGCTGGGTCGACGCAAGGGCGGCGAGGTCGAGCTGCTCGCGCCGACCGAGATCGACTACATGGACGTCTCGCCGCGGCAGATGGTCTCCGCCGCGACCGCGATGATCCCGTTCCTCGAGCACGACGACGCCAACCGCGCCCTGATGGGCGCGAACATGCAGCGTCAGGCGGTGCCGCTGCTGCGCAGCGAGGCTCCGCTGGTCGGCACCGGCATGGAGCTGCGCGCCGCGGTCGACGCCGGTGAGGTGATCACCGCGGACAAGGCCGGTGTGGTCGAGGAGCTGTGCGCCGACTACGTCACGGTGATGGCCGACGACGGCACCCGCCGCTCGTACCGGATGCAGAAGTTCTCCCGGTCCAACCACGGCACCTGCATCAACCAGAAGCCGATCGTCAACGAGGGCGACCGGGTCGAGGCCGGACAGGTCATCGCGGACGGGCCGTGCACCGAGGACGGCGAGATGGCGTTGGGCAAGAACTTGCTCCTCGCGATCATGCCGTGGGAAGGGCACAACTACGAGGACGCGATCATCCTGTCCCAGCGCCTGGTGCAGGACGACGTGCTCACCTCGATCCACATCGAGGAGCACGAGGTCGACGCCCGCGACACCAAGCTCGGTGCCGAGGAGATCACCCGGGACATCCCGAACGTCTCCGACGACGTGCTGGCCGACCTCGACGAGCGCGGCATCATCCGCATCGGTGCCGAGGTGCAGGGCGGCGACATCCTGGTCGGCAAGGTCACGCCGAAGGGCGAGACCGAGCTGACCCCGGAGGAGCGGCTGCTGCGCGCGATCTTCGGCGAGAAGGCCCGCGAGGTCCGCGACACCTCGCTGAAGGTGCCGCACGGCGAGACCGGCAAGGTCATCGGCGTCCGCGTGTTCAACCGCGAGGACGACGACGAGCTGCCCCCGGGCGTCAACCAGCTGGTGCGGGTCTACGTCGCGCAGAAGCGCAAGATCCAGGACGGCGACAAGCTCGCCGGCCGCCACGGCAACAAGGGCGTCATCGGCAAGATCCTGCCCGCCGAGGACATGCCGTTCCTGCCGGACGGCACCCCGGTCGACATCATCCTGAACACGCACGGTGTGCCGCGACGGATGAACATCGGCCAGGTGCTGGAGACGCACCTCGGCTGGATCGCCTCGCAGGGCTGGTCCATCAACGGAGACGAGGACTGGGCCAAGCGCCTGCCCGACGAGCTCTACGAAGTGGATCCGGGAACCAACACCGCCAGCCCCGTCTTCGACGGTGCGCGGGAGGAGGAGATCACCGGTCTGCTCGCCTCCACCAGGCCCAACCGCGACGGTGAGCGCATGGTGGGCGGCGACGGCAAGGCCCAGCTGTTCGACGGCCGCAGCGGGGAGCCGTACCCGTACCCGATCGCCGTCGGGTACATGTACATCCTCAAGCTGTCGCACCTGGTGGACGACAAGATCCACGCCCGGTCGACCGGCCCGTACTCGATGATCACCCAGCAGCCGCTGGGCGGTAAGGCGCAGTTCGGTGGTCAGCGCTTCGGTGAGATGGAGTGCTGGGCCATGCAGGCCTACGGCGCCGCGTACACGCTGCAGGAGCTGTTGACGATCAAGTCCGACGACGTGGTCGGCCGCGTCAAGGTCTACGAGGCGATCGTCAAGGGCGAGAACATCCCCGAGCCGGGCATCCCGGAGTCCTTCAAGGTGTTGCTGAAGGAGCTCCAGTCGCTGTGCCTGAACGTCGAGGTGCTCTCCAGCGACGGTGCGGCCATCGAGATGCGCGACAGCGAGGACGAGGACCTGGAGCGTGCCGCGGCCAACCTCGGCATCAACCTGTCCCGCAACGAGTCGGCATCCGTCGACGACCTAGCGCACTGAACCTCGCCGCCGGTCCGCGGGATCTGATCTCGCGGACCGGCGTCCGACCCATCCTGGCACCGCTGCCGGTGGTACCCGGCAGAACCTTTCGATCAAGGGAGAAGACCCGACGTGCTTGACGTCAACTTCTTCGATGAACTCCGCATCGGCCTCGCCACGGCCGACGACATCCGCCAGTGGTCGTACGGCGAGGTCAAGAAGCCCGAGACCATCAACTACCGCACCCTGAAGCCGGAGAAGGACGGGCTCTTCTGCGAGAAGATCTTCGGCCCGACCCGGGACTGGGAGTGCTACTGCGGTAAGTACAAGCGAGTCCGGTTCAAGGGCATCATCTGCGAGCGCTGTGGCGTCGAGGTCACCCGCGCCAAGGTTCGTCGTGAGCGGATGGGTCACATCGAGCTGGCCGCCGCCGTGACCCACATCTGGTACTTCAAGGGCGTCCCGTCCCGGCTGGGCTACCTGCTCGACCTGGCCCCCAAGGACCTCGAGAAGATCATCTACTTCGCCGCGTACGTGATCACCTCGGTGAACACCGAGATGCGGCACAACGACCTGTCGACGCTGGAGAGCGAGATCAGCGTCGAGCGCAAGCGCGTCGCTGACCAGCGCGACGCCGACCTGGAGGCCCGGGCCCAGAAGCTCGAAGCCGACCTGGCCGCGCTCGAGGCCGAGGGCGCCAAGAGCGACCAGCGCCGCAAGGTCAAGGAAGGCGCCGAGCGCGAGATGAAGCAGCTGCGCGACCGCGCGCAGCGCGAGCTCGACAAGCTCGACGAGATCTGGGAGACCTTCACCAAGCTGGAGCCCCGCCAGCTCATCGCCGACGAGATGCTGTACCGCGAGCTCTACGACCGGTACGGCGAGTACTTCACCGGCGGCATGGGCGCCGAGTCCATCCAGTCGCTGCTGTCGACCTTCGACATCGGCGCCGAGGCCGAGCTGCTGCGCGAGACCATCCGCAGCGGCAAGGGCCAGAAGAAGCTGCGCGCCCTCAAGCGGCTCAAGGTCGTGGCGGCCTTCCAGGCCACCGGCAACGACCCGAGCGGCATGGTGCTCAACTGCGTGCCGGTCATCCCGCCGGACCTGCGTCCGATGGTGCAGCTGGACGGTGGCCGCTTCGCGACCTCCGACCTCAACGACCTGTACCGCCGGGTGATCAACCGCAACAACCGCCTCAAGCGACTGATCGACCTCGGGGCTCCCGAGATCATCGTCAACAACGAGAAGCGGATGCTGCAGGAGTCCGTGGACGCGCTGTTCGACAACGGCCGTCGCGGGCGTCCGGTCACCGGCCCGGGCAACCGGCCGCTGAAGTCGCTGTCCGACCTGCTCAAGGGCAAGCAGGGCCGGTTCCGCCAGAACCTGCTCGGCAAGCGCGTCGACTACTCCGGCCGTTCGGTCATCGTGGTCGGCCCGCAGCTGAAGCTGCACCAGTGCGGTCTGCCGAAGGAAATGGCGGTCGAGCTGTTCAAGCCGTTCGTCATGAAGCGGCTGGTCGACCTCAACCACGCGCAGAACATCAAGTCCGCGAAGCGGATGGTGGAGCGCCAGCGCCCGCAGGTGTGGGACGTGCTGGAAGAGGTCATCGCCGAGCACCCGGTGCTGCTCAACCGTGCTCCCACGCTGCACCGCCTCGGCATCCAGGCCTTCGAGCCGCAGCTGGTGGAAGGCAAGGCCATCCAGCTGCACCCGCTGGTCTGCGAGGCGTTCAACGCGGACTTCGACGGTGACCAGATGGCGGTCCACCTGCCGCTGTCGGCCGAGGCCCAGGCCGAGGCCCGGATCCTGATGCTGTCCAGTAACAACATCCTGTCGCCGGCCTCCGGTCGGCCGCTGGCGATGCCGCGTCTGGACATGGTCACCGGCCTGTACCACCTGACCCGTCAGGTGGACGGTGCCAAGGGCGAGGGCCTGGCGTTCTCCTCGGTCGGCGAGGCCATCATGGCCTTCGACCGCGGCGCGCTGGACCTGCAGGCCAAGATCAAGATCCGGCTGCGCGACGTGGTGCCGAACAAGGCGCAGCTGCCGGAGGGCTGGGAGCCCGGTCAGCCGTGGCTGGCCGAGACCACCCTCGGCCGCGTGTGGTTCAACGAGCTGCTGCCCGAGGACTACCCGTTCGTCGACGACCTGCTGCCGAAGAAGAAGCAGGCCGCGATCGTCAACGACCTGGCCGAGCGGTACCCGATGGTCACCGTGGCGCAGACCCTGGACAAGCTCAAGGACGCCGGTTTCCACTGGGCGACCCGTTCGGGCGTGACCGTGTCGATCACCGACGTGGTCGTGCCGCCGAACAAGACCGAGATCTTGGACTCCTACGAGGCCAAGGCCGACCAGGTCGAGAAGCGGTACCGCCGCGGTGCGCTGTCCTACCAGGAGCGCAACGCCGAACTGGTCAAGGTCTGGACGGCTGCCAAGGACGAGGTCGCCGAGGCCATGGAGCTGAACTTCCCCGAGGACAACTCGATCAGCGTGATCGTGAAGTCCGGGGCCGCCGGTAACATGACCCAGGTCGTCCAGCTGGCCGGTATGCGTGGTCTGGTGTCGAACCCGAAGGGTGAGTACATCCCGCGCCCGATCAAGGCGAACTTCCGCGAGGGCCTGTCGGTGCTGGAGTACTTCATCTCCAACCACGGTGCCCGCAAGGGTCTGGCCGACACCGCGCTGCGTACCGCCGACTCGGGTTACCTGACCCGTCGTCTGGTGGACGTCTCGCAGGACGTCATCGTCCGCGAGACCGACTGCGGCACCGAGCGCGGCATCCGGATGCCGATCGCGGAGCTGCTGCCGGATGGCAAGCTGCTGCGCGACGCGCACGTGGAGACCAGCATCTACGCCCGCACCACGGCCGACGACGTCACCGACGCCGACGGCAACATCGTGCTGGCCCGCGGTTCGGACCTGGGTGACCCGGCGATCGAGAAGCTGCTCGCCGCCAACGTCACCAAGGTCAAGGTCCGCAGCGTCCTGACCTGCCAGTCCGGCGTCGGCGTCTGCGCGGTCTGCTACGGCCGTTCGATGGCCACCGGCAAGCTGGTGGACGTCGGCGAGGCCGTCGGCATCGTCGCCGCCCAGTCGATCGGTGAGCCGGGCACGCAGCTGACGATGCGTACCTTCCACCAGGGCGGCGTCGCCGGTGACGACATCACCACCGGTCTGCCGCGTGTCCAGGAGTTGTTCGAGGCCCGGGTCCCGAAGGGCAAGGCGCCGATCGCCGACACCTCGGGCCGGATCCGGATGGAGGACAACGACCGCTACTGGAAGATCACCATCATTCCGGACGACGGCGGCGAGGAGATCGTCTACGACAAGCTGTCCAAGCGGCAGCGGCTCGCGGCGATCTCGGTGGACGGCACCGAGCGGCAGATCGCCGACGGCGACCACGTCGAGGTCGGCCAGCAGCTGCTGGAAGGTGCGGTCGACCCGCACGAGGTGCTGCGCGTGATGGGCCCGCGCGAGGCCCAGCTGCACCTGGTGCGCGAGGTGCAGGAGGTGTACCGGTCGCAGGGTGTGGGCATCCACGACAAGCACGTCGAGGTCATCGTCCGTCAGATGCTGCGCCGGGTCATCATCATCGACTCGGGTGCCACCGAGTTCCTGCCCGGTTCGCCGGTCGAGCGCTCGCAGTTCGAGTCGGAGAACCGTCGCGTCGTCGCCGAGGGCGGCGACCCGGCGTCCGGCCGTCCGGTGCTGATGGGCATCACCAAGGCGTCGCTGGCCACCGATTCGTGGCTGTCGGCGGCCTCCTTCCAGGAGACGACCCGCATCCTCACCAACGCCGCGATCGAGGGCGCGAGTGACAAGCTGGTCGGCCTGAAGGAGAACGTGATCATCGGTAAGTTGATCCCGGCAGGCACGGGCATCAACCGGTACCGCAACATCCAGGTGCAGCCGACGGAGGAGGCGCGGGCCGCGGCGTACGCGATCCCGTCCTACGACGACAGCTACTACACCCCGGATGTGTTCGGCACCGGCACCGGTGCGGCGGTTCCGCTGGACGACTACGACTTCGGCCGCGACTACCGCTGAAGTAGCTAGTTGAACCAAAGGGCCCCTGTCCGACTCCTCCGGACAGGGGCCCTTCTCTATGCGCGGGTCAAAGGAATCGATGCCGGGTCGGCTTCGTTGAACATCTACCACGTTTCCGGTGCCTCGCCGGAGTACGCGCGCTCGGTGGTGACACCGGATCGCACGCGGTGGCTGTACAGCGACGGGCACGGCCCGGCGCCGAACACCACGCTGGGCGAGGTCCACTTTCGCCTGTCCGGCCGCAAGATCATCGTCTGGTGCGGCCGCGACTTCAAGGATCCCGTCGTGCTCGACGATCTCCTCGGAACAGCCGAGGAAATCCGGCGGTGGATCCCGTCTGCCGCGTACCAGGACCCGCAGGCAGCGGAAGCCGACCGCCAACACGTTCCGCTGACCCGGCTCCAGGTCCCGTCGGCGTGATCTTCTTCGAGGTCAGAGGCACTCGTCCCACGCACGACACCTGATCAGACCTGGTTGGCCGGCAGGGGCTTGGCAGATACGGTGTGCGGCGGTGATGGGAGGCGGGGATGAATCAGCCCGGACAACCGTGGCAGCAGCCGATGCACCCGCCGGCGGGTGATCCGTTTCAGCAGTGGGCGGCGCAGCGCAGTTGGCGAATGGCGCGGGACGTGCCGGGGGACGTGCTTGACCAGTTGCCCGGGCCACCGTTCCACGACTACGAGCACAAGGGGATTCCCTTGTTGCTGGCCGGTCTCCACCAGGGCATGCCGGCGCTGGTGATGCAGATCGCGAGCTCGTACAAATACACGGCGACAACCGGTTCGTACTATTCGACCACTTCCGATCGGCAGATGACCACGTCGAAATCCGGCACCGCCACTTCGGTGACCAGTGTCGCGGTGCTGGAGCTGCCGTCGCCCGTGCCGGAGCTCCTGGTCTCCCGGCGGCGCGAAAAGTCGGGTGGATTGCGTGGCCTGCTCGGCTTCGGGCGCTCCAAGGGGAGTTCCGAGGGGAGCTCGGTCGCGACCGTGCAGATCGGCGATCCGAGCCGATCGACGAACGCATTCACCTACGACATTTCCGGGGCCAGCCCGGAATACGCACACGCAGTGGTGACTCCGGAACGTTTGCACTGGCTGTACCAGTCGTTCAGCAATTTCGCTGGGCTGAAGGTGCCCAGCACACCGCTCTTCCGGCTGTCTGGTCGAAAAGTGATGTTCTGGACGAGCCGCCAGCTCTTCCGGCCGGACACGGTTGACGAGTTGTTGGGATGGGCGCATCACGTGACGAGCTGGATTCCGCCCGCCGCATTCCAGGACCCAGCCGCCGCAGCAGCCGACCGCCAGCACGTCCCGCTCACGCAGCTGCGGCTCCCATTCGGCTGATCTACCTTGTGAGGGCCCTTCGACCGGTATAGCGGTTGAAGGGCCCTTCGCTCGTCACTTGATCAAGCGGTTCACCAGTTGAGGTCGCCGCTGATCGTTTCGTCCGGCGGGACGTCGGTGAAACCGCCTCCTTGGGCCTGCTTCTCCAGGGCGTCGGCGGCGGAGCCGAGACCGCCGGCGACCTGGTTGAAGCCGGACTTGGCGACGTCCTTCGCGCCGTAGGACGGTGCATCGCGTTGGTACGTGGACGTCGTGCCGTCATCGTTCACGACAGGGTCACCGGTGGTCTTGTCTCGCTCGGTGATGTTGCCGTCGGCGTCGATCTCCGTGACGTGCCCCGACTTGTCGTCGACGGTGTAGCCGCGGTCCTCAGCTTCGGACTGGAATCCTGTGCCGAGTTGGCCCACGACCTTGCGCTCGTCCGCCGTTTCCTTCGTCACTCCGCCGAGGATCTTGCTGCCGATGTCCGCCGGGCTCTTGCCGCCGTCTCCGCCGGGCTTTCCGTCCGTGATCTGCTGGACGCTCTCGATGATTCGGATCGTGTCCAGGATCGCCTTGATCGCCGTGATCACGTCCATGATGTGACCGATGATCTTGGTTATCTTCTGGATCTGCTGGGCGGCCCGGGCGCAGGTGATGCCCGCTTCCGCCGTCGTCACCGCGGTGGCCGCGGCGATCGAGCCGCCGAAGGTCGGGCCCGCCGAGGCCGTTGCCGTGATCCAGGTGGTGATCGCCCAGGTCAGGAAGTCGGCGAGGATGCCCTTGATCACGCCCTCGGCGGCTTCCATCATGGTGCCGCTCATCTGCAGCAGCTGCGAGATGTTGTTCGCCTGGCCGCCGGTGGCGTGCACGCCGTCGACGAACTTCGCCATCTTCTTGCGCAGCGCGTCGGCGGCCTCGCCGTCCCAGTCCGCGAGCTCGCTGTCCAGCCTGTCGGTCAGGTTCTGGCCGAGCTTGTCGATCTCGCCCTGGACCTCGGCGAACGACTGCGCGCCCTTGGCCAGCGCCTCGCTGTCGCCGGTGACGAGCTGGATCGCGTCGCGCACCGGTGCCACGAAGTTGATCACGAACTCGACGCCGGTGCCGATGAGGAAGCCCATCGGGTCCAGCGCGAAGCTGGTCGCGCTGGACAGGTAGCTCTCGATGTCGCCCTTGAGCGCCTCGACGTCGCCCTTACCGGCGTCGTCGTTGGCCTTGATGATGTCCTTGACGAACGGCAGCTTCCCGAACGCCGACCCGTCGACGCGCGGGGCCGCCGGGTTGAGTGCGCTGTTCTCGCTGATCGCTTCCGCGTTGCCGGTCACCAGGAACCACCTCCGCCACCGCCGCCGCCCTTGCCGACCTCGCCGAGGATCTTGCTGAACATCTCGGCCATCGACTGGTCGGATTCCTGGTAGTCACGGCCACAGGCGGTGATGTCCTCGCCCGCCTTGGTCAGCCCTTGGCTCATCTCGTCGAGGTGCTGCTTGAACTTCTCCAGCAGGTCGCGGTAGGAGCTGTAGGTGGTGGCCAGGCCGAGCAGGCCCCACGACACCTCCGGGACCTCGGCGCCGGCGACCTTGTCCCGGACGGCCTTCGCGTCGGCGTTCATCCCGCCGATGTTGCCGCCGCACTGCATGATCATTTCGGCGGATGCTTTGTAACCCGGCATCGTCATCTCCGGCCGTCGAGGAAGGAATCCGGCTGCTCGTCGTCGTCGACCGGCGCTTGGTGCTGCTGCTCGGGGTGCGCGCCGAACAGCTCGTCCTGGGTGCGCAGCACTCGGTCGAGGACGTCGCTGTCCGGCACGTACTCCTGCACGATCTCGGCCTGTTTGCGGGCGGCCTCGGCGACGGCGAGCTGCAAGGTGCTCATGACGGTGCTGGACAACTGCGCGGGCGACAGGCGCATCGCGTCCTGGGTGAACTCGATGCCTGTGACGCCGCCGGGGCTGGCGGTGACGGTGACCGAGCGATCCGCGGACGTGGCGGCCGCCTGCAGCTCGCTGATCTGCTCGCGCATCTGGCCGAAATCGCCCATCCGCTCCTCGGCCCGACGGCCGGCTTCCTTGAGCGCATCCAGTTTGCGTTGCAGATCATCCAGATCCGCCGACATGATTCGCCTCCTCGGCCCAGTGCTCATTGGTTCTGATCGGCTATCCTTGCCCATCGGCCGGGGTGGCGGGTCGAATACTCGGAAAAATCCCGGAGTTGGCGCAACGCTTTCCGGTCCAGGCGTCCCAGCTGGTCATCGCCACTGCGTTCGAATTTCCGGTATTCGGTGCCGATTTCATCGGCCGCGCCGCCACCGTTTACCGCAATGACGCGCGCAGTTTCTCGATCGGCCGCCCGGAATTGGCCCGACCAATGCGATTTCGGTGAGGTCATCAGGAGGCGGTGAAGCTGGGGAGTGCGGCTTCTGGGCGGATTCTCGTGCCAGGGGAGCGCAGTTCATGCGGCTAGCATGAGGCTCGATCGACTGGCCGGTACCGGAGTTGCGGGGCCGCCGCCGCGTCTGGAAGTCTCCCACCGCGCGGGTTACCGCACGGTAGTTCGGTCGGCGGAGCCGACCATGCCGGGACTGCGGCGGGCATGCCGTGTCGTCGAGGGGCCGGCACGGCATGCCCGGCTGTTCGCAGCTGTCAGCCTTCGAGCTCGGCGAGGGCCTTGCGGACCCGCTCGACCTCGGCCTCCAATTCGGCGAGTTTCGCCTCGTGCTGCTGACGCGCCTCGTTCAGCACGTTCTCGATCGTGTCGGAGATGTCCTGGTGCAGCTCGGCGGCCGCCTTGGACACCGCGGCCGCCGCGACCGGCAGCCCCTGCACGATGCGCTTGCCCGCGTGCATCAGGTCGGCCTGCCACTCGCCGTCGGCGGTGCCGGTGACCGTCAGCGTGAGCTCGACCGTCCGGGTCTTCTTGGCGGCGCTCTGCTTGCGGGCCCGCGGCTTCTTCGGCGCCGAGTCGGCCGAGTCGGCGGACTCGGCTTCGTGCTGCGCCGACTCAGGCTGCGCCGACTGGGGCTCGGCCGATTCGGGCTGGGTCGACTCCGGCTGGGCCTGCTCGGACTCGGCCGACGCGGTCTGCTCGGTGCTCGTCTGCTCTTCGGTCAATTCTGTCTCCTGTGTGTCGCGGCGGGGGAACCCAGAATAGAACAGGTGTTCCCCTCTGGTGGTGCGGACATGTCGGGCGATCCAGCGGTGCCGCCCGATCAGGTCACCGCTGCAGAACGGTGACCAATGCTTGCAGCGCGGGGCGGAAGGCGTGCTCCGCGGGGGCGGCGTAGCCGACGACCACGCCGGGCGGCTGCTGGCCGGGCGAAACCCAGTGCGGCCCGAGTACTTCGAGCTCCACCGAGTGCTTCCGCGCCCGAGTCAGAACTTCTCGCTCCGTCGGTCCCTCCGGGTCGAGCTGCAGGGTGATGTGCAGTCCGGCCGAGATCCCGGCCGGGTAGGGCCGGTGGTTCGCGCGCATGCCGCTCAGCGCATCGCGGAGCTGCTCCCGTCGCCTCCGGTACACGGCGCGCGATCGGCGGACGTGCTGATCGTATGCGCCCGACCGGATCAGTTCCGCCATGGCCAGCTGTTCGAACAGTGGGGCGTGCAGCCCGCTGTGCTCCTTGAGCGTGCGCACCGGCGCCACCAGCTGCGGCGGCAGCGCCAGCCACGCGAGCCGCAGGGCGGGGGCGAGGGTCTTGCTGGCCGTGCCCGCGTAGGCGACGTGGTTGGGCGCCATGCCCTGCAGCGAGCCGATCGGCCGGCGGTCGAAGCGGAACTCGCCGTCGTAGTCGTCCTCGATGATCAGCCGGTCCTCGGCCTTGGCCAGCTGCACGAGCTCCGTCCGGCGGGCCGAGCTCATGGCGACGCCGAGCGGGAACTGGTGTGCCGGGGTGACCACCACGGCCCGGCTGAGCTGCTGCGCGACGTCGATGCCGTCGCGGTCCACCGGCACGCCGCGCACCGCCATGCCGAGGTTGGCGGGGATCGCGCGCAGCTGCGGCAGGGACGGGTCCTCGAAGTCGATCGAGTCCAGCCCCTGGTCGTGCAGGGCCTTGCTGAGCAGCGACAACGCCTGGGAGTAGCCGTTGCAGATGATGATCCGGTCCGGCGTGGTGGCCACCGCGCGGACCCGCGCCAGGTATTCCGTGAGGGCCTCGCGCAGCGCCGGGTGGCCCTGCGGGTCGCCGTAGTCGAGGTCGCCGTCGGGAGTCGTCTGCAGGGCACGGCGGCTGGCGGCCAGCCAGTCCCGGCGCGGGAAGGAGCTGAGGTTCGGCCGGCCGGGGCGGAAGTCCCAGCGCGGCGCCGGCGTTTCCGGGTCGGGCGGGGCGGCGATCGGGTCCGGGCTTGCCAGCCGTTCGGCGACGGTGGTCGGCGCGCCCTGGCGGGACAGCAGGAAGCCCTCGGTGACCAGCTGGTCGTAGGCGCGGGTGACGGTGCCCCGGGCGACGCCGAGGTCCTGCGCCAGGGCGCGGGTGGAGGGAACGCGGCTGCCGGCCGGGAGGCGGCCGTCGCGGATCGCGGTGCGCAGCGCCTCGGCCAGCTTGCTGCTGTCGGGTCGGCCCACCCAATCCAGGTGCAGATCCAACGAAGCGGGCCATCCGACTGTCACAACCGTCGAGCCTACCGAAGTGCCCGATTCGCCGACCCCGACTTCGGTCGACCGTCCCGTTCCCGCGCCGCTTGCTCCGGCCGTGAACCTTTTGGGCTGTTTGACCGTCCGAATGGCTCGCGGCCCGGTGCTTCCGGCCCGCCCGTGATCGTCACTACATGGGAAATCCGGCCGATCCGATCCGGTCTCTCGCGCGCGGTTGATACGGTTCCCGCCGCAGGACGAGATCGAGAAGGAAACCGTGCTAGGGCTGGGGATCGCGCGTAGTCGCCGGGTGGTGGCGCAGCGCTCCCGCCGGTGCGCGGCGGAGCGGGTCGGGGGACGTGTTGCCTGAGGACGTCGGACGCGACATCGGCGCGGCTGAGCGGATGGTTCGCGAGTGGCAGGAGCGGGCCACCGAGAAGGCCGAGAAGTTCGGCCGGATGCAGCAGGAGATCGAGCAGATCTCGGTGACGGAGTCCTCCCGGGACGGCGCGATCGAGGTGACGGTGAACTCCGCCGGCATCCTGCAGAACCTGCAGCTCTCCGAGAACGCCAGCAACCGCCCGATGGCGAAGCTGGCGGCCGAGATCATGCGCGCCGTGCAGACCGCGCAGGCGAAGGTCCCCGAACTCATGCAGCAGGCCGTGGCGGGCACGGTCGGGCTGGAGGATTCCGCCGCGCAGCACGTGCTGGGCCAGGCCCGCAAGTACTTCCCGGATCTGCCGGAAGACGAGGAAGAGCCGCAGAGGCGGGATTCCGGCCTGCAGGAGATGAAGTACGGCGTCGAGGACGACTACGAGGAGCCGCAGCAGCGGCGCCAGTCCCCGGCTCCGCCGCAGCCCCCGGTCCCGCCGCAGCCGCCGACGCCGCCCCAGCGTCCGGCCGCCCCACCGCAGCAGCCGCCGTCGCGACGTCGTCCGGACGACTTCGACGACGACTTCGGCGGCGGTTCCTTCCTGCGCTGATCCTGCCTAGCTGACTCGAGGGGCCCTTTGCGATGCCGGACGAGATGAACGTCGTCATTGAGAACCTGCGCACCCATGCGTCCAAAGTGGACGGTGTGGTGGATCAGCTGAACGTCGCCGTCGACGCGTCGCAGCAGGTTTCGCTGGACAACGACGCGTACGGGATCCTCTGCCGTCCCTTCGCCTGGATGCTCGACCCGGTGGAGCAGCACGGCGTCCAGACGCTGCAGAAGGCCGTCGAGGCGATGCAGGAGGTCGCCGAGAACGTGCGCGGCGCCGCCGAGGACTACCAGTCGGCCGACGACGAGGGCAGCGACTTGATCGGCGGGATCGAGGTATGAGCAACCCGCTCGTCGCGCAGCAGAAGGAGAATCCGGACGGGCCCGGCCCGCTCACCGCCGGCACCGGCGACGCCGGGTGGGGCACCGGGATCGGCATCGCCGAATCCATCAACGACGTCTCGTCGCTGAACGACGGGTCGAGCTGGGTCGAGACCGGGCTGGCCTACGGCGGGCTGGCGCTGGAAGTCGTCAGCATCGCCACCGACCCGATCGGCACCCTGCTGTCCTACGGCCTGTCATGGCTGATCGAGCACGTCGAGCCGCTGAAGGAGGCGCTGGACTGGTTCGCCGGCGACCCGGACGGCGTCAAGGCGTACGGGGAGACCTGGGCGAACGTCTCCAAGGCGGTGGGCGAAGCCGCCACCCAGTACAACGACGCGGTCAAGGCCGACACCGCCCAGTGGACCGGCGCGGCCGGCGACTCCTACCGCCAGCACGCCGCCGAGAAGGGCGAAGCCCTCGCCGGCGCCGCGGAACTCGCCAACACGATCAGCACCGTGGTCACGGTGATGGGCGAGGTCGTCTCGTTCGTCCGCGAGTTCGTCCGCGACCTGGTCGCCGACTGCATCTCGCGCCTGATCACCTACGCGCTGGAAGCGCTGGCCCCGCCGGGAGTCTCGCTGGCCTGGGTGGTGCCGCAGGCGGTCTCGTTCATCGCCAGGACGGTCGGCAAGATCACCGAGATCGTCACCAAGCTGATCAAGACGATCAGCAACGTGGCGCCGAAGCTGGCCAAGCTGGTCGAGGTCTTCGGCGACATCATGAAGGCCCTCGGCAAGCTGGGGAAAAAGGCCGCCGACGGAGTGAAGACCGCGGCGACGAACGTCGGCAAGGTCGCGGACAAGCTGGACGTCGCGGGCAAACTGGGCGACAAGCTGGCGGAGAAGACCTGGAAGAAGGTCGACGACGTCTTCGGCACGGACGTCGTGGGCAAGCACAACGCCAAGTTCGGCGGCCCGGACGCACCCGGTGGCGGCTCGGACGGCGGCGACAACGAGAGCGGATCGACCGGGACCGGGTCGGGTTCGACGGGTGACGGAACGGGATCGGGGTCGGCCGGGACCGGTTCCGGTTCGTCCGGGGACGGCTCCGGTTCCGCGGGCGACGGAACGGGATCGGGTAACGGCTCGACTTCGAGCCCCACGGGCAGCGGCACGAGCGGTTCCGGTTCCACATCGACGGGTAGCGGCTCCGGCGGCACCGACGCTCCCGGCTCGGGCTCGCACGGCGGTTCCGGCTCGTCTTCATCGCCGGATGATTCGGGTTCGCATGGCGGCTCCGGTTCTTCGCCGGAGGCTGCCGGTTCGCACAGCGGCTCGGGTTCCTCATCGAATGGCCCGGATTCGCAAGGTTCTTCGCCCGGCGGTTCGGGCACGCACGGCGGTTCGGGTTCTTCGCCCGATGGTTCGGGCTCCCACGGTGGTTCCGGCTCTTCGACCGATGGTTCCGGTTCGCACGGCGGTTCTGGCTCTTCCGGGACGCCGAGCGGTTCGGACTCGCCACGCGCCGGTACCGATTCGGGCTCGCACGCGCCGGAATCGTCCGGTCGTAGCGCTGCCGACACGGGCTCCGGCGGGTCGGCCGATGCGCCGCGAAGCGCGTCCTCAATGGACACTGGATCGAGCGGTCACGGCGGTGCGGACGCGCGGTCCGCGGCCCCGGAAAGCGGCCCACGCGTCGCATCGGCGCCGGACGGGGCGCCGGCCGATGGTTCCGGTGCGGGGTCGCACTCCGGCGGCGGTTCGGCCACCGGCGGGAGCGGCTCGGGCGGCGGATCGCCGCACCTCGGAGGCGGTTCGGGCGGCCATGTCGGTGGTGGCTCGGGCGGTGGCCCGGCTCCCACCGGGAGCGGCTTCGGCCCGGACGTCGCGAACCGCCCGCCGTCCACCCCGGCGCATACCTCGACCGCCAGCGTGAGCGCGCCGGAACGACCGGCGGACATGGGCGTCGCCGCACCGCCCCCCAACGCGCCCTCGGCACGCCCGGACCAGCCCGCCGCCGGCGGCGGAGCCGCGGGTGGCGCGGCCGCAGGCGCGCCGGGAGGCGCACCGTCGTCCTCGCCAGGCGGCAGCCGCCCGGGCTCGGGCGGCGGCTGGACGGGCACCCCCGGAAGCCCCGGCGCAGCCGGGCGAAGCATGCCCAGCGGCCCCGAGGCGCCGCGGCCACGCGGCACCGAGGGCTCCCCGGCGGGGCGCGGACCGGCGCAGCCGGGCTCGCCGCACCGCCCCGGCGGAGCCGGTCAGCGACCGGCGCAGCCGGGAGGCCCCGCAGGGTCGCCGCGGGCCGACGGCCCGGCGCAGCCGGGTGGTCCGGCCAGGCCGAACGGCCCGGCGAGCCCGAATGCTCCGGCGCATGCGAATGGGCCTGGACACCCCAACGGTCCGGCGCGCGCGGATGCCCCAGCAAGCCCGAACGGTCCGGCGCGGCCCGACGCTCCGATGCGCCCGAACGGCCCCAGCGGATCGGCACACCCGGACGCTCCGGCCAGGCCGAACGGTCCGGCTCGCGCTGACGGCCCGAACGCGCCGGCCCGGCCCAACGGTCCGGCCAGCCCCCAAGGCTCACCGCGCCCCGACGCCCCGGGCTCGGTACGTCCAGATGCCCCAGCCCGCCCGAACGGTCCGGTGCGCCCAGACGGTCCGAACGGCTCGGTGCGCCCGGACGCCCCGGCGCGCCCCAACGGTCCGATTCGACCCGACGGCTCGATTCGGCCAGATGCCCCAGCCCGGCCCAACGGTCCCGCGCGCCCGGATGCCCCGGCACGTCCCGACGGCCCGTCGCGCCCCGGCGGCCCCGACGGATCTGTCCGCAGTGGACGAACGGACGGCGGCCCGGAGATGCCGCGCCAGCGGCAGCCGGAAACCCCGTCCCGCCTGAACGATCCCGCCAATCCGCGCCCGCAGGGCACGCGTCCGGACGCCCCGCGTCCGGACGCACCCCGCGTCGACGGCCCGCACGCTCCGCGCGTGGATGCGCCGCAGGTGAGCCGCCCGCCGGCGGCGGCCCGGCACGCCGACGCAGATCGCTACAAGTACGCGGACGTGAAGCACGAGGACTTCGCTAACGTGAAGGGCGAGGGCGTCCGGCATTGGGGGCCCGGCTGGCAGCAGCGTGTGGTCGAGGACGCCCGGATTCGCGCCGAGTCCCTCGGCTACCACGAGCCGCCGCAACGCCCGCGCTCTCCGGAACCGGAACCGGAAGCGCCGCCACGGTCCACAGCGGAGTCGATGGCCGCCGAAAGGCCGCCGGAAAAGCCGCTCGAGCACCGCTGGAACGAGAGGATCGGCCCGGGCCAGCCGGTGGACATCTCCCACGAGCTGCGCGAGAAGCTCGGCGGAAAGGGACTCGGGATCCGCAACACGGATTCCGGGCTCTCGATGATCCAGGATGCCCCGCGTTCCAACTTCAACGGGGCGGATGCCGCTCGGCGCATGCCGCGGCCGGCCGTGGATCCGAAGCGGTTCACGGTCGAGGTCCACGGCAGCCCGAACGGCGTGAAGTTCAACGGCCAGGAACTCTCGGCCAAGGAACTGGCCGAGATCATCAAGGGCGCGCCCGGGTACAAACACGGAGAGCCGGTCCGCCTGCTGTCCTGCCAAACCGGCGCCGACCTGCCGGACGGCTCCCCGAACTTCGCCCAGCAGCTGTCGAAGGAACTCGGTGTGGAGGTCCTGGCGCCCAACAAGGACGCCTGGGTCGACAACTTCGGCAACATGTACGCGAGCGGCAGCCGAGCGGAGTTCCACCCGGACGCCTCGGGCACGCCGCAGCCGCGCTTCGACGAGCCGGGCCAATGGGTCAGCTTCGGCCCGGACGGAACCAAAGCGGTCCACGACAGCCCGTTCCCCCCAGGCCACGAACCGGAGTGGACCCGCTTCGGCCACCAAGCAGACGCAGCCCACCAACGCGGCTACGGCGACCAACCGCCGAAGGAGTTCCAGCACCCGGGTGGCCCCGCCTGGGGCGGTTGGCATTCGCGGCCCGACGCCTACAACGAGCCGATACCCGGGCACGTCATGCCGAACGGCGAGTTCGTGCCGCACGGCGAGTTCGACGTCCACGGCAAGTGGATCCCGCACGGGCAGCTCGACAACCTCAACCGCTGGGTGCCGGGACACCTGAACGCCAACGGCCAACTGGCCCCCAACGGGCACTACGACCAAAACGGCGCGTGGGTCGCGCACGGCCGAACCGACGAGTTCGGCCGCTGGGTCCCGGTCCACCGCGACGCCGACGGCTACCACGACCTGGGCCGGTTCAACCCGCAAAACCAGTGGGAACCCACGGGCTACGTCGACCGGAACACCGGCCAGTTCGTCCCGAACAACCCGCCGCAGCAGGTGCCCCACGCCGGTCCACCGCAGGCAGGACCGGGTCACCAGTCGGCACCGAACGCGGGTCAGGCCCAGCAGCCGCCACCAGCTGCGCCGCATTCGCAACCTGCTCAGGCTCCGCAGCCGATGACGGCGCAGTCCGGATACGGGTCGCACCAGCAGGCCGGACAGCACCCGGCGGCACCTCAGCAATCGCCGCACCAGCAGCCGATGCAGCAGCAGGCTCCGCAGCAACCGAACTACCAGCAACCGGCTGCCCCGCACGCGGGACAACAGCCGATCCACCAGCAACCGGCCGCTCCGCACGCCTGGCAGCAACCCGCACCCCCGCACGCGGGGCAGCAGCCGCTTGCGGCACCACATGCCGGTCAGCAGCCGCAACCAATGCAGCAGCAACCGGCACAACCTCCGCGGCAACCACAACAGCCGCCGGCTGCTGCGCCGCAGTTCGGGCAACAGCCGCCCCCTGCACGGCAGCAGCAACCCCCGGCAGCCACGCCGCATGGCGCGCCGCAGCAGCAAGGGATGCGTCAGCAGCCGCCCGCTGCGAATGCGCAGCAATCGCCCCAGCAGCCCAACCGACCTGCGGCAGGAGCATCACCCGCCGCTGGCCCGCAACGCCAGGCACCGCAGTTCCCGGCAAGTCGGCAGCCGAGTGCGCCTCAGCAGCCCGCAGCGCCATCTGCGCGTCCGTCGGCACCGCAGCCCGCGGATGTCAGCGGTCCGCGCCCAGCGCCTGCGGCTCCGCGCCAGGCGGCGCCGCCGGTGGATGTCCGAGGCCCCCGCATGGACGGCCCGTCGTCCCCAACCAGGGCGCCATCCACCGACGCCGGCGGCCAACCGCCTACGCCTGGAAGTTCGCGTCCTGCCCAACCACCGGCAGACGTCAGCGGCCCCCGGCAACCGCAGTCACCGGAAGCCCCGCGCCGACCGGATTCCGCACAGGGCCAGGGCACTTCGCCCCAGGCACCCGCCGGCCACCGCTCGGATGCACCACCCGCCGAGACCAACGGTCCCGGGCCGAAGCCGGCCGATGCGCCGTCGCACGCACCGGAGCCGGGCAAACCGACGGACACGACCGCGCCGCGCACCGACCAGCAAGCCGAAAGCTGGCAGAACGACTTCGAACCAGCCCCGCAGAAGTCGCCCGAGCCCGCGGACTCGACGAGCGGCGCGGATTCGTCGGACCGGCAGAAGGACTTCGAGCCGACTCCGTCCCAACCATCCAGCCCGTCGAACAGCCAGCACGGGGACCTGGACACCGAGACCGACGCCCCAAGCCCGAGCGACGCAACGAAGCCTGCGCCGAAGTGGTGGGAATCGGATGGCGGAAGCCCGTTCGATCCCAAGCCGGACCCGGCTTCGCGGCCGACCCCGGCATCGGATCACGATGCCGACGCCGACACGTCCAGCGATGTGGACTCCGACCAACAGTCGGGAAATGTGGGCGAGAAGCCCGCTGAAGAGCAGAAATCGCCGTGGGATCAGCTGGACGAATCGCCGGACGGCGACGGTGTGCCGGACGATCTCCCGGACAGCGCCGTCGACCCCGCTCCGACGCAGCCGGGGACTTCGGGCTCGTCGCCTTGGCAGGGTGCTGATGGGCACAGCCCGTTCGACCCGCCCAAGTCGAGCCCGGACCCCTCACACACCGGGGAGTCGGCGGGTTCCCCCGGGCCTGGTCTGAGCGCTCGCGAGTCGTGGGCCAGGATGGACGTCACCCCGACGCACACCTTGGGCCACAACTCTGGCGGCGGAAGCCCCGGCTCATCCCCGGACAGCCCGTCGAAGAGCCTCTCGGACTTCGACGGGCCGGCCACCACGCACGAGCCCCCGGTGCGGTCCAAGATCGAGGACCTCCTGGGAGGTCCAGGCGACTCGCCCAGCGGTCCAACCACCCATGGGCCCGACCTGGGCACGCACGCTCCAGATGCGGTCCCGCACGCGCCTGACCTGGATGGACACGACCCCGACCTGGGTTCGCGCGCGCCCGAGTCTGAAAAGCCGGACGCGCTCGAAGTGGTCGGCGAGCAGAGTTCCGACTTCCGGGCTACCGAGGCGGATCGCCAGGTATACCGGGAACGCATCGAAAGAAGCCGGTTGCGCGGCACGACGTTCGAGGAGAGCGTCGCCAAGCTGCGCGCGGAGTACCCGCAATTGGCGCACCTCCCCGACGTCGAAGCGGTGGCCTTCCGCCGCTACGTGGGCGAGGATGCGATGCAAATGAATCATGCGCTGCGGACCCTGGACAAAATCGACCTGGAGTACCTGGCGCCGGAGATCAAGGCCCTGCGCAGCGCCCTCAACCAGATGCCGGACTACGCGGGCTCGACCGCTTACCGGCACATCAGCGTCGAACCGCAAGACCTGGACGCGCTGCTGGAGCGCTACAAGCCAGGCGGCATGGTTACGGAAAACGCGTTCACCAGCGCAAGCAAGGATGCTCCGCTCGACCAGTTCGGCAAGGTGGACGGTAGGCATCGGGTTCAGTTCGTCATCGACAACCCCCGCTATGCCAAGGATCTGGAGTTCATGAACCCGGACGAGCGGGAAATCCTGTGGCCGGACGGCAACCGCTTCGAGGTCTCGAAGCAACATTTCGACCCTGAATCGGGTGAGTGGAAGATCCACCTGATCGACCGCGGGCGGGAGTGAGCGATGGATCAGCATCAGCGGCCGAGTGCAGCGCTGACCGGGAAGGTCGCGGAATTGTTGACCCTCGACGAGCAGGTCGTGCTGGAGACCCGCGGTCGGTCGGACACGACGACGGACTACGAATGGCGCAACGGCGAACGCGTCATGGGCTATTGGGATGCCCAGCGGGTGCGGAGGGTCTTCGGACGCAGCAGTGACGAGTTCTGCCAGGAACTGCGTTACGACAAGACCATCAAAGACGCGTCCTTGTTCTACGGGATCGGGATGCATTTCCCGTTCGCGGCGTTGGAGTCCGCGTTGGCCGACATGGTCGTGCACGGACGGCTCTCCTCGTCGACCCAGATGACGCTGTTCTGCCTCGACGCGGTGGTGCGCACGGAGACCTGGCTGCGTCAGACGAAGAGGCTCATCCCGCGCACGATCGGCCTGCTGGGTCTGCTGCGATGGCTGCACACCCAGGGCGTCCCGTGGAATAGGGCCGTGACCGCGGGCATCTTCGAAGAAGTGCCCGAACCGTCCGGGTGGCTGATCAAGGTCCCGGAACTCTTCGAGCCTCGCGACCCGGATCCGGTGTGCATCGAGGCGCTGTCCGCATTCGCGGAAAGGGACGTGACGGGGTGGTTCTCGAAGCCGATCAACAGGGCTCGGACTCCGTCTGCGGTGCCCAGGGCGATCGCTCTGTCGGCGTGGTCGGACATTCCGGAGCGAGTTTTCGAGCAGGCCGTCGCGAACGCACTGCTCACGCACGGCCACCCCGACGCATACCTGAGCGCGGGCGCGTACGCGGTCCTGGTCAACACGGTGTTGTCCGGGGGGACGCTGGAAGACGGCATCGAGGTGGTGGCGGACGAGCTGGTCAAGTGGCCGGACGAGAACGTTCGGCGCCTGCTGGATTCCTGCGAGCTGACCGGTCCGCCGCCGTCGCCGAGCGAGTTGTCAGCGCTGGTGGCGGACGGTGCGGCTCCAAATGCGCTGGCCGTCGCCGTGGTGGTCGCGGCGCGGGACAACGATTTCGAGTCCGCCGTGCGGCGTGCGGCCGAGGTCCTGCCCGCCGCGGCGCCACTGGTCGGCGGCTTCCACGGCGCGCGAAACGGTGAGCAGGGACTTCCGCGGGAGTGGCTGGAGCGGCTGGAGCTTCGAGACGTGGTGGATCGGTTGGTCTTCGACGTCGCGGCCGTTCAGGTCGGACTGCCGGAGCGGGTCTGGACGCCCGACTGGGCCGGTCCCTACCCGGGGTTCTGAGCACGGGGAGTAGCAGATGAACGACAGCATCACGGCTCAGGACGAGCTGACCCCGAACGAGCGGAAGACGCTGCAGGCGTGGCGGGACATCAAGTCCCGGCCGATCCTGCTCCCGATGTCGTGGTTCGAGGGAGTCGACCGCCAGGTCGGGATGGTCTTCGGGGGCGATCGGAACGATCCGCTCGCCTGGCCGCGGCGGCAATACCAGGTCCTCGGCCGGGTGATGGGCATGCTCGTCGGCGGAGCTCTGGGAGATTCCCTCGGGGCCACGGCTGAAGCGGAAGGAATCGGGACCGGGGGTGCGCTGCTGGCCGCTATCCGGTCGCGGCCGTGGCAGGCACCGAACTCGGCGGCCTTGGTCAGCGCTGTCGAGATCGCGACACGCGCCCACGCAGATCAGGGCGAGGGCGCGGATCTCGACGCTGCGCTGATGACACGTGCCCGAGAAGCGGAATTCGCTGGAACTCTCGGATGTTTCGCCGCTTCCATTCCGGCCGCGCTGGTCAGCATCACCAGCCCGGACGAAGACGCGTTCCGCCGAGCTGCGGGACTGGCCCGACTGCTCAGAGAGCACCCGGAGGACTGGGCCAGTGCGGGCGTGTTCGCCGTGGCGCTCGTACGGGCGCTCAACGGCCAGAATCTCCGCCTCGACCAGATCTCCGAGATACTGCTGGAGCAGTTGGGCACTGAGCACGCTGAGCTCCGCCGCAGGCTGGAATACCTTGCGACGGTGCGCGAAGACGCCAACGAGCAGGGGATTCTCGCGGAGCTGGGCGACGGCTCCTCTGGACCGGAGGTCGTCTCCCGGGCGCTTTGCATCGGAGCCCGCAACACCGGCGGATGGGCCGAGGTCCTCCACGCCTTCGCCGGAGGGACCCGGTCCCGCAATGCGCAGGTGTCCGGCCTGCTCACCGGCGCAAGACACGGCACGGAGGCATTCCCGCTGCTGTGGCGCCGGAAACTCGAATCCGCCGGCCAGCTCGAATCCGTCGCCGGAACTTTCATGACCGAATTCGGTCCGGACGAGGTGAGAATCACCCCGCAACCCGATGTCCGAAATGGGAACTCCCCGTCGCAGCCCGCTGATCCTGCTCAGGCTGAGCCTCCGCAGACCTTGGACGCCCACGAGCGGTTCATCGGCTCGATGCTGGCCGGGGCGATGGGCGATGCGCTCGGGTTTGCCATTGAGTTCCACGACATCGGGATGATCCGCCGGAACCACGGGGATGCCGGGCTCACCTCTCCCGTGCTTCGCGACGGTGTCGCTCAGGTTTCCGATGACACGCAGATGATGCTCTTCACCCTCGAAGGGCTCATCCGGGCTCACGTCGCTCGGCGGATCAATCCGACCGACAACGATCCCGTTCCCGAAGTTCAGCACGCTTATCAGCGGTGGTTCCACACGCAGAGCCAGCCGTGGGAGCGCGCCGGTGGGCCCTATGCACAGCATCTGCAGCAGCCTGATGGGTGGTTGATCACTCATCCCGAGCTGTTCAGCTCGCGGGCTCCGGGGAGCACCTGCATGTCGGCGCTGGCGAAGTTCGCGCAGACGCATCAGCATGCCACTCCGCAGTTCAAGATCAACGATTCCAAGGGCTGTGGCGGCGTCATGCGTGCCGCGCCGGTCGCGGTGTGGTCCAACGATCCCGCCGAGGTCTTCTACGCCGCCGTCGGTACCGCCGCGCTGACGCACAGCCATCCCTCCGGCTACCTCTCCGCCGGCGTGATCGCGGTGATCGTTCACCAGCTGATCCGCGATGTGCCGCTGCCGGAAAGCGTTCGGATGGCGCGGGATCTGCTGACCCGGTGGCGCGGGCACGACGAGCAGCTGAAGTTCCTCGACGCCGCCGTCGAGCTCGCGAAGAAGGGCGCCGTCAGTCCCGAGGAGATCAAGGACACACTCGGTCAGGGGTGGGTCGGGGAAGAAGCTCTCGCGATCGGGCTCTACGCCGCGCTGGCCACCGATAACTTGAGGGACGCGCTGTTGCTGTCCGTGAACCACTCGGGGGACTCCGATTCCACGGGGATCGTGTGCGGCAACATTGCGGGGGCGCTTTACGGGGCTCGGGCCGTTCCGCAGGAGTGGCTCGCGTCCCTGGAGTTGCGGGAGCTCGTCGAGACGCTGGCCAAGGATGCGCTGGTCGAGTTCAGCCCTGGGCCGCCGACCGATCCGGGATGGACTCGGCGGTATCCCGCCTGGTGACCATGAGGGAGACATCGCGATGACCGACGCTCGACCGCCGCAGCTGTCGTGGGCCGAACGATTCCGCGGCGCCATGCTCGGCGGGGCCGTCGGCGACGCGCTCGGGGCCGGCGTGCGGCACACCAGCACCGCCGAGATCCAGCAGTGGTTCGGGCCGCAGGGCGTCGTCGACTACCTGCCCGGTTACGGGCGGCGCGGCGCGGTCACCGACCTGACGCAGCTCACCGTGTTCACGCTGGAGGCCCTGCTGCGGGCGAAGGCCGCCAACCCGGGCGGCAACGGGTGGTTGCCGACCGAGTTCGTCTTCACCAACTACTTGCGCTGGCTGCACACGCAGGGCGTTCCGTGGGACTACGCGATGTCGGCCTACCTGTCGACGGAACCCGCTCCCACCAGCTGGTTGCTCGAACGGCCCGAGCTGTATTCGACCCGCAACCCGGACGGCGCGGCGATCGCCCTGCTCGGGCGGATGGCTCGGCGGTCTCCGCTGGGCGCCGACGGCCTGCTGCGTCCTCCGACCAATGTGGACGGGTTGGCGGATTGCGTGGCCTGGGCCGCGCCCGCCATGGTGTGGTCGAACGTGCCCGAGGCCGTGTACTCCACCGGCGCCGCGACCGCGAACCTGTTCACCTCCGCCCCGAACTCCGTCAGCGCCGCCGGCATGCACGGCGACGTGCTGGCTCAGCTGATCCGCGGCGTGCCGCTGTGGGACGCGGCGACCGCGTCCGACCGCAGCCGGCTCGGCAGCGCCTACCAGGTCCGCGAGGTTCCAGCCGACGTCCGGCGGACCGTGCACGCGGCGATGTTCGTCGGGCAGCGGGGCATCCGCCCTTCGCCGTCGGACATCGACATCGAATTCGACACCGAGGACAAGCCCGGCGAGCTCGGCATCGCGCTGGCCGCCGTGGGCAGCACCCGGAACTTCGCCGACGCGGTGCGGGTCGCCGTGAACCACTCCAGCGACAGCGCCGTCACCGGGGCGTTGGCCGGGCAGCTCGCCGGCGCGATCTACGGGCCGAGCGGGATTCCCGCGCAGTGGGTGGAAGAACTCGAACTGCGCGAGGTCATCGAGATCCTCTGCGCGGACGCCACCGAAGCCTTCGCGCCGCCACCGCCGCCGCAGTGGGCCCAGCGGTACGCGCCGAACCCCCGGCGGCTCGGCGGCCCCCGGGAGCTCGCCGCCGGCACGCCGAACACCGTCGAAGGCTCCGCCGAGCAGACCATGATCATGCCCGCGATCCCGGCCGCGCCGGATGCCGTCGACACACCCCCGCAGGGCATCCCGCCGCAGAGCGCGCGCTCGGAGAACATCGGGGCGCCGACGTTCCCGGTGGCCCGCGCCGAAACCCCGACGGAATTCGTGGTGACCGATCCGTCGAGCACCGGGCCGATCCCGGTGCCGCGCCTGCTGTCGAACGAGGCACCGTTCGAAACCACCGCGGTGTTCCCGGCGGTCGACACTCCGGCCGAGCCCGAGCAGTTCGACGCCGAACCGCAGATCGGAGCCTTTCCTCCGCTGGCCGCTCCCCGCGCGGCGGCTCGGGCCGAGGAATTCCCGGCGCCGGAAGTCCGTGCGACGCCGGTCGAATCCTGGGATGAGGCCGATTCGGCACCGGTCGAGCAGGAGCGGACGCAGGCCGCCGACCCGGATTTCGGGCGGATCGTCGTGCCGGAGGCCGACGACATCGCCGCCGCGTCGGAGTTCGCGGAGCGACCAGCCGATGGCGGAGCAGTGGCCGCGGAGATCGCTACCGGTGAAGAGGCGGCCGCCGAGCAGGCGTTGGCTGAGAGCGTTGCCGACGAAGCGGCGCCGGAGGAGCCCGCGATGTCCGCATCGATGGGAGCCATCGCGGAGGACGTCGTCCCGGCTTGGTCCGAAGACCAGCTCGACGCCGAGCCGCCCGCTCCGCAGGAGCCGGTGGAGCGCGATCCGGTCGACATGGAGCCGCCCGCGCGCGCACCGATCGACCTCGAACCAGCCGTTTTCGACACGACGCCAGGCGAAAGCCTGCCGGACGAGGTCGCAGCAGACGCCGATCTGGCAGAAGCCGACGAACCGGAGGCTGACGGGGCGATTCTTTCGGCCTTCGCGGAGCTGGAAGACGCCGAGTCGGCGGAGCCGGCCAAGATGCCCGGTGCGTTCGGCGCCGAAGAAGTGAGGGCCGAAGAGCCCGAGCCGCTGGGCCCCGACCACATCGCCCGGCGGAGCGTCGCCGGGCCCGCCGTGGAAGACGTCGCGGTCGAGGAAGCCGAACCGGCGGACGTGGCCGAGGAGCCCGAGCCGTCCGGCATCTCGGAGCCCGCCGAGCTCGAATCCGTGGAGCCGCTCGACGCGGAGGAGTCCGGAGAGCCGGAGCAGTCGGGCGCCACCGACCCTGTCGCGTCGGAGGACGTCGACCAGGTGGCGGCCGAGTCGTCGGGCGTCGATCACCTCGCTCGGCGGAGCCTCGCCGAGCTCGCCCTGCCGGAAGACACCGCGCCGGAGCCCGCCGCGCCGGAAGGCGCCGAGCCGGTCGAGGTCGACGAGCACGAACCGGCCGACGAGCCGGACGTCGAGGCCCAGCAGGCCGAAACCGAGCCGAAGCCCGCCGAGCCCGCGGCTGTGGTCGCGCCGATCGTTCGCGGCGAGCACGCCAAGGCGGACCGGCCCGACGACAGCGCCCCGTCGCTGACCGAGCGGGTGCTGGGTTGCTTCCTCGGTGGGGCGCTCGGCGATGCCCTCGGCTCCGACTTGGAGTTCATCACCGCCGAGGAGATCACCAGGCGCTTCGGCCCCGACGGGCCGCACGGCCTGCGCGAGGCGTACGGGGTGCACGGCGCGATCACCGACGACACGCAGATGACGCTGTTCACCGCCGAAGGCCTGATCCGCGGCAGCGTCGCAGGCCGGATGCTCGGCGTCGAGGACCCGCTGCCCGAGGTTCAGCTGGCCTACCAGCGCTGGCTGCACACGCAGGGCGTCGAGTGGGATGCCGCCGCCGGGCGGTTCCTCGCCGACTATCCCGCGCCCGACGGCTGGCTGATCGAGGTGCCCGGCCTGTTCAAGACCCGCGCCCCCGGCAAGACCGTGTTCCGCGCGCTGGCCCGGTTCGGCGACGGCCACCCGGCCGGCTCGTTCACCGAGAAGATCAACAACTCGAAGGGCTGCGGCGGCGTGATGCGCGCCGCACCGGTCGCGCTGTGCTCCACCGATCCCGCCGAGGTGTTCCGGCTGGCCGCCCGCACCGCCGCGCTGACCCACAGCCACCCCGCCGGCTACCACTCCGCCGGGGCGCTCGCGGTGATCGTCCAGCAGGCGTTGCTCGGCCGCGGCCTCGACGACGGCGTGTGGCTGGCCCTGCAGGTCCTTGAGACCTGGGAGGACCACGAGGAGACCAGCGCCATGCTGAAGGCCGCCGTCGACCTGGCCGAGGCCGGCGTGCCGACGCCGCAGCAGGTCGCCGAGACGCTCGGCGGCGGCTGGGTCGGCGAGGAGGCGCTGGCGATCGCGGTGTGCGCGGCGCTGGTCGGCGGCGAGGACGTCGAGCTCGCGCTGCGGATCGCCGTGCACCACGACGGGGACAGCGACTCCACCGGCGCGATCTGCGGGAACATCGTGGGCGCCCTGCTCGGCGTCGGCGCTCTCCCGGTCGACTGGCTGGCCGAGCTGGAGCTGCGCGACGTCGTCGAGCAGGTGGCGCTGGACTGCGTGGCCGAGTTCGGCCGGGGCGCGTTCCAGCCGGGGCAGGCCGCGATCGAGCCGCCGACCGACGAGGACTGGAACGAGCGCTATCCCGTCCGTCCGCAGTGGTCGATTCCGGAGCCCGCTCTGCGAGGGGCCGGCGACGAGCCCGTCGCGGAGTTCCCGGCGCCGAAGCCCGCGCCGCGGCGCATCAACGGCGTCGTTCGCACCGAGACGTTCGAGGGAGAGGGCAAGTGATCCTCGGTACGCACATCATCGGGCTGTACGGCGTCATCGACGGTGAACCTCAGCTGGTGGTCGACCTGCGCGACGGCGGGGCGCGGATCAACGGCAGGCCGGACGCGATCCCGGTCGAGCAGGTGACCGCGGTGTTCTTCGAGCAGGAGGACGACGCCCACCCGGTGCGGCCGCAGTTCCCGGCGTCGGCGTCCTTCGGTTCGGTGCCGGACCGGTCGGCGTTGCGGCAGGAACTGGTCGAGTCGCTGCACGGCACGCTCGCCGCCGCGCTGCCGGAAGGCTGGCGCGAGGCCCAGGTGAACTGCACGGCCTTGGGCACCCGGATCGAGATCACCGCGACCGTCACCACCGACGAAGAGCACCAGTGGATTCCGGCGCAGGAGGTCGTCGACGCGCTGCGCCGGCTCCGCGACGTCGAGTACCGCCCGGACACCGGTGCGTGGACCACGGCGAGTGTCGCGATCAGCCGCGACGGCGCCGACTACCGGACCGGGCACGATGCTCCGCAGTGGACTCGCGGCGACGAGGGCCTCCGCGCGTACTACGACGAACTGCGCTTCTACCCGCGCGTGACGGCGCCGGACTGGCTGTTCGAAGCCGCATGGCAGCACCACGCGGACAACCGCGGTGGCTTCGAAGTTCCCGACCCCGTCCGCATGGTCCAGGTTTTCGACGGCCGCGGCGCCGACGACCGCCCGGTGGCGCACCGGCCCGCGCTGCCGTGGGCCGAGAAGCAGGCGGTCCTCGACTACCTCTACGGCGGCGAGATCCTGCTGTCGGCCCCCGGCACCTCGGCGGACGAGGTCGACCCGCAGCAGCCGCCGGAGGTGCCCAAGCAGTTCCACACCGACGGCACCTGGGTGTGGCCGCTGGCGATGGCCTACTACCTGGGGGTGCACGACATCGCGCCGCCGCGCGACTTCCTCGAGCACGTCCGGCGCAACGGCCACCGGCCGCCGGAGGTCGTCGCCGAGCGCGCCGCGGCGGAGGCCAAGGCGCTGGTGCTGGGCGCCGACGCCGACACCCTCGAGAACATCCCGCCCGCTGAAGCGATCGAGCTGGCCAGGGGCTTCATCAGCGCGATGGGCATGAGCCGCCGGTTCTACAGCTTCGAGCAGGCCGTCGAGGGCGGCTGGAGCATGATCCGCGAGCTCGACGGCTGGTGGGCGGTGTTCTGCGTCGACAACGGCGAGGTCAAGAACAAGTCCCGGTTCCCGGAGCCGTTCGGCGCCGCCGCGCACCTGATCGGCGCGATGGCGCTGACCAGGGACCTGTTCCTGCGCGCGCCCGACGAGCCGCTGGCCGACTTCGAGTGCCCGATCCAGCCGCTGCCGGGCGAGCCGCCGCTGGACGCCTACGACAACAAGTTCCTCGTCGACCTGCGCGCGGGTGACGAGATCGACAGGTTCGGCGATCCGGCGGGCAACACGGCCTTCGTCGCGGGCACGACGCTGCCGCAGCGATCCGCGCCCCCGCAGCAGCCGGCCGGGGACTACCGGAAGTACCGGGTGCTCACCGGGTTCCAGGTGATCTCCGGCGTGGCGAAGCCGGACTACGGCCAGGTCGGCGGCGGCACCGCCTTCCTCCTCCCGGCGGACCTGCACGCACTGGTCGCGGACGGCTGGCTCGCCGAGGCCTGACCGGCTCGGCGCAACGTTCCGGCAGGCCCGGGGCCGTGCGTACTTCGTGCTGCTGTAGAGGCTGTTTCTAAACTCGTTCTGCGTGGCGGTGTGGGTGGCGGAACCTCAGAGGTCTTCTCGCTGTGGGATCCCCGACATCATGAATGCCAATTCACTACGTCGGGGCTGTCCTCGCGAGAAGACCTCTGAGAACCCGCGGCGGTGCGGGTTGCGTGGGTGGGCTAAGCGGCTGCGCCGCTTCAAAGACAAAACGCCCGCGTTATCACATCCGCACGTCACCACATCCAAAACAGGCTCTATAGCGACACAAAACACGCACGGCCCCGGTGACCAGCGGAACATCCGGGCTCGCGGCCCGGGCGGCGGTTCGTCCATCTGGGTGCGCCGGTCCGGCCTCGACCGCCGGTACGCTCCCGCATGTCGATTTTCGGGGGTGACACGGCAGGAGGCCGCATTGGCAACGCTGCGCAGGGCCCATCTCATCGCATCGACCAGCCGCGGCCGGCTGCTCGCCGGAGCCGAGGCGTCATGAGGGAGGCGCGCGGAGTCAACCGGTACCTCGACTACTACGGCGACCCGCGGCCCATCCCGGATCTGGTCGGGCGGACGCCGCCGGAGGCGCTCGCGGTGGCCAACGCCGTCGGGGTGGAGGTCGTGGTCGGCGGCCCGGACGGCGATCCGCGCCCGCTGCGTCGGGACCACGGCCGCATCCAGCGCCAGCACCCGGCGGCGGGGCGGCCGATCGGCCAGGCCAGGTGGATCGTGGTGTGGCCCGCCGAATGACCGGCCCGATGTGATCGATCTCGCTTGGCGGGAAGCCCTTGTCAGCGTGGGTAGAGTGTCGGGGAAGGTAAGACGCGAGCTCGCACCCCTGAGGTGGCGCCGGCGCGGCGCCGGGTGATCGAGCAGGTCAAGAGGGACCCCGTTTTGACCCTCTGAGAACGGGGCAGGTATCTTTGTTTATCGGACCCGACACCCATCGGGTCGATCCGCATGCCCGTGCATGACGTGGTCGCCAGCCGCTGGTTGAGACCGCGCCAGCGCCGAGGATGTGTGGAACTCCTCTCGACAACCCTCTGGGGTCGTTCCCATTGGGGCGCATCGGCGCCGAAAGGCCGAGGAGCGGGCGACACGCCCGACCTCGTGGTGCGGGAGGAGTCCGGAAACACAGTGCCTGACAGGTGCTCGACGCCAGGGCACGCCGAAGCTCGAACGAGCGCCGCTTGGTCGAGTACCAGAAGACGCGAACGCTGACAGAAAGCCGGTCCATGCCCACCATCCAGCAGCTGGTCCGTAAGGGCCGCCAGGACAAGGTCGCGAAGACCAAGACCGCGGCGCTCAAGGGGAGCCCGCAGCGGCGTGGCGTGTGCACCCGCGTGTACACGACCACCCCGAAGAAGCCCAACTCGGCACTGCGCAAGGTCGCTCGTGTCAAGCTGACCAGCGGCATCGAGGTCACGGCCTACATCCCAGGCGAGGGCCACAACCTGCAGGAGCACTCGATCGTGCTCGTTCGTGGCGGCCGTGTGAAGGACCTCCCCGGCGTGCGCTACAAGATCATCCGCGGTTCCGCTGACACCCAGGGTGTGAAGAACCGCAAGCAGGCTCGCAGCCGGTACGGCGCGAAGAAGGAGAAGAGCTGATGCCCCGCAAGGGTCCGGCCCCGAAGCGGCCGCTGCACGCCGATCCCGTGTATGGCTCGCCGCTGGTCACGCAGCTGGTGAACAAGATCCTCGTGGACGGCAAGCGCTCGCTGGCCGAGCGGATCGTTTACGCGGCGCTGGAAGGTTGCCGGGAGAAGACCAGCACCGACCCGGTCGTCACGCTCAAGCGCGCCCTGGACAACGTGAAGCCGACCCTGGAGGTCCGCAGCCGCCGTGTCGGTGGCGCGACCTACCAGGTGCCGATCGAGGTCCGCGCCGGTCGCTCCACCACCCTCGCGCTGCGCTGGCTGGTCGGTTACTCCCGGCAGCGCCGCGAGAAGACCATGGTCGAGCGCCTCATGAACGAGCTGCTGGACGCGAGCAACGGTCTCGGCGCGAGCGTCAAGAAGCGTGAAGACACGCACAAGATGGCGGAGTCCAACAAGGCCTTCGCGCACTACCGCTGGTGACGTCGGGTCGGCTCTTGCCCGCCTCGGCGCACCGATTCGACAGCTTGCACCTGCTGTAGGGAACGGGGAAGAAACTCGTGGCACGCGACGTGCTGACAGACCTGACCAAGGTCCGCAACATCGGCATCATGGCCCACATCGATGCGGGCAAGACCACCACGACCGAGCGGATCCTCTACTACACGGGGATCACGTACAAGATCGGCGAGGTGCACGACGGCGCCGCGACGATGGACTGGATGGAAGAGGAGCAGAAGCGGGGTATCACCATTACCTCGGCTGCTACCACGACCTTCTGGGGCGACACTCAGATCAACATCATCGACACCCCGGGCCACGTCGACTTCACGGTCGAGGTGGAGCGGTCGCTGCGCGTCCTGGACGGCGCGGTCGCGGTGTTCGACGGTAAGGAAGGTGTCGAGCCGCAGTCCGAGCAGGTCTGGCGTCAGGCGGACAAGTACGACGTCCCGCGCATCTGCTTCGTCAACAAGATGGACAAGCTGGGCGCGGACTTCTACTTCACGGTTCGGACGATCGAGGATCGCCTCCACGCCCGGCCGCTGGTGCTGCAGCTGCCGATCGGCGCCGAGTCGGACTTCCAGGGCGTCGTCGACCTGGTCCGCATGAAGGCGCTGACCTGGCGCGGCGAGGTCAAGAAGGGCGAGGACTACGAGGTCGAGGACATCCCGGCCGACCTCGCCGAGAAGGCCGCGGAGTACCGCGAGAAGCTGGTCGAGGCCGTCGCGGAGTCCGACGAGGCTCTGATGGAGGCCTACTTCGGCGGCGAGGAGCTGACCGAGGAGCAGATCAAGGCCGGCATCCGCAAGCTCACCAACAGCCGCGAGGCCTTCCCGGTCCTGTGCGGTACCGCGTTCAAGAACAAGGGTGTCCAGCCGATGCTGGACGCGGTGGTGGACTACCTGCCGTCGCCGCTGGACGTCCCGCCGGTGCAGGGTCTGCTGCCCGACGGCGTCACCCCTGCCGAGCGCAAGCCGAGCGTCGACGAGCCGTTCGCCGCGCTGGTCTCGAAGATCGCGGTGCACCCGTTCTTCGGCAAGCTCACCTACGTCCGGGTCTACTCGGGCAAGGTCTCCGCGGGCACCCAGGTCATCAACTCGACCAAGGAGCGCAAGGAGCGCATCGGGAAGATGTTCCAGATGCACTCCAACAAGGAGAACCCGGTCGACGAGATCCAGGCCGGTCACATCTACGCGGTGATCGGGCTCAAGGACACCACGACCGGTGACACCCTGTGCGACCCGGCGAACCCGATCGTGCTGGAGTCGATGACCTTCCCGGCTCCGGTCATCGAGGTGGCCATCGAGCCCAAGACGAAGGCCGACCAGGAGAAGCTGTCCACGGCGATCCAGAAGCTCGCCGAGGAAGACCCCACGTTCCAGGTGAAGCTGGACGAGGAAACCGGTCAGACCATCATCAAGGGCATGGGCGAGCTGCACCTCGAGGTGCTCGTCAACCGGATGAAGACCGACTTCAAGGTCGAGGCCAACATCGGCAAGCCGCAGGTGGCCTACCGCGAGACGATCCGCAAGTCGATCGACAAGTACGAGTACACGCACAAGAAGCAGACCGGTGGTTCCGGTCAGTTCGCGCGCGTGATCATCGGCCTGTCGCCGATCGAGCAGACGTCGGAGAGCGCGACCTACGAGTTCGACAACAAGGTCACCGGCGGTCGCATCCCGCGGGAGTACATCCCGTCGGTGGACCAGGGCGCGCAGGACGCGATGCAGTACGGCGTGCTGGCCGGCTACCCGCTGGTCGGCGTGAAGGTGACCTTGCTCGACGGCCAGTACCACGAGGTCGACTCGTCGGAAATGGCGTTCAAGGTCGCCGGATCGATGGCGCTGAAGGAAGCCGCCGCAAAGGCCTCCCCGGCGCTGCTCGAACCGATGATGGCGGTCGAGGTGACCACGCCCGAGGACTACATGGGCGATGTCATCGGCGACCTGAACTCCCGCCGTGGTCAGATCCAGGCCATGGAGGAGCGCAGCGGTACCCGCGTCGTCAAGGCCCTCGTGCCGCTGTCGGAGATGTTCGGGTATGTCGGCGACCTGCGGTCCAAGACCCAGGGTCGGGCCAACTACTCGATGGTGTTCGACTCCTACGCCGAGGTTCCGGCGAACGTGGCGAAGGAGATCATCGCCAAGGCAACGGGCGAGTGACCCGCTGCTCGGTCGCGGCTGAGCCGGGACCGAGCACGAGGCAACGCCTCGCGAAGGCGACCGGGGAGCAATCCCCTCCAGTTCGGCGGCGGACGGGCCGCCACCCCGCAAGGACAGTGTTCTTCCGGGATTGGGGGCCCGCCCGTCACCTACCCGACAGGACTCCGCCTGGCACAACCAGTCGTACGGCGGAAAGTTAACAAGTCCAGGAGGACAATCCAGTGGCGAAGGCGAAGTTCGAGAGGGACAAGCCGCACGTCAACATCGGGACCATCGGTCACGTTGACCACGGCAAGACCACGCTCACGGCAGCCATCACCAAGGTGCTGCACGACAAGTACCCGGACCTGAACCCCTTCACGCCGTTCGACGAGATCGACAAGGCACCGGAGGAGCGCGAGCGCGGTATCACGATCCAGATCGCGCACGTCGAGTACCAGACCGAGAAGCGTCACTACGCCCACGTTGACGCCCCCGGTCACGCCGACTACGTGAAGAACATGATCACCGGTGCCGCGCAGATGGACGGCGCGATCCTGGTGGTCGCGGCGACCGACGGCCCGATGCCGCAGACCCGCGAGCACGTGCTGCTGGCCCGCCAGGTCGGCGTGCCCTACATCCTGGTCGCGCTGAACAAGTCCGACATGGTCGACGACGAGGAAATCCTCGAGCTCGTCGAGATGGAGGTCCGCGAGCTGCTGTCGGCCCAGGAGTTCCCGGGCGACGACGTGCCGGTGGTCCGCGTCTCCGCGCTGAAGGCGCTCGAGGGCGACGCCGAGTGGGGCGCCAAGATCGTCGAGCTGATGGACGCGGTCGACGAGAACGTGCCGGACCCGGTCCGCGAGATCGAGAAGCCGTTCCTGATGCCGATCGAGGACGTCTTCTCCATCACCGGCCGCGGCACCGTGGTCACCGGTCGCATCGAGCGCGGTGTGGTCAAGGTGAACGAGGAGGTGGAGATGGTCGGCATCAAGGACAAGCCGATCAAGACCACCGTCACCGGTGTCGAGATGTTCCGCAAGCTGCTCGACGAGGGCCAGGCGGGTGACAACGTCGGTCTGCTGATTCGTGGCGTCAAGCGCGAAGAGGTCGAGCGCGGCATGGTCGTCGTGAAGCCCGGCACCACCACCCCGCACACCGAGTTCGAGGCTCAGGTGTACATCCTGTCCAAGGACGAGGGTGGCCGGCACACGCCGTTCTTCAACAACTACCGTCCGCAGTTCTACTTCCGGACCACCGACGTGACCGGTGTGGTGACCCTCCCCGAGGGCACCGAGATGGTCATGCCGGGCGACAACACCGAGATGTCGGTCCAGCTGATCCAGCCCATCGCGATGGACGAGGGTCTGCGCTTCGCGATCCGCGAGGGTGGCCGCACCGTCGGCGCCGGTCGCGTCACCAAGATCAACAAGTGACGTGGCGAGGGCCCGCTCCCGTGCGTCGGGAGCGGGCCCTCTTGCTTTTCAGGTGACAAACCTGCCCAGGGTTCGTCTTCGGAGCGGCGCAGCCGCTCGACCAACGCAGGGTGACCGCGGGACCACTCGAGCAAGGTGAGTCCGGCTACAGTTCCCCCGTAATGCCACCCCCGGTTTGGGCTGGCTAAACAGGTGTGTCATCCTGTATGGGTTGCTCGTTCAGGGCGGCCGGGTTTTGAACTGACCGAATTCGAGAAGGTTCGAAGCTGCGGCCGCCTTGCTGCGAGGGCCTCGCGCCCTTGTTCCGGTTCAGGACTGTTCTCAGACGGTGCTGGTGCCGCCGGCTCGCCGGTGGCGGGCCGAACAGGGCACAAGAAGGTGTACGGGCCGCAAGGCCCACCCCGTCGGCGACGTTCGAGGGGACCGGTATGCGGTAGCCGGGCGACACGCCCGACCGCGTGTACCGGGCACCAGATACCTGAACAGGGGCGGACTGAGAGCTGTGGCGCCTCCCGGCATCGGGACGACACCAGGCTGAGGCCGCGTGGGGCACCACCGCCCGCGAGGGTGCGGTGCACCCGCACCCAAGACGAATCCGCGGCACGAGACTAGAGGAACGGCAAGCCACTATGGCGGGACAGAAGATCCGCATCCGGCTCAAGGCCTACGACCACGAGGCGATCGACGCGTCCGCACGCAAGATCGTCGAGACCGTGACGCGCACCGGCGCTCGGGTCGTTGGGCCGGTGCCGCTGCCCACGGAGAAGAACGTCTACTGCGTCATCCGCTCCCCGCACAAGTACAAGGACTCGCGGGAGCACTTCGAGATGCGGACGCACAAGCGGCTCATCGACATCCTCGAACCGACGCCGAAGACGGTCGACGCGTTGATGCGCATCGACCTGCCGGCCAGCGTCGACGTGAACATCCAGTAAGCGCGGCGACGAGGTAGCTGGAGAGAACGAGACCTATGTCTGACAGGCAGATCAAGGGGATTCTGGGCACCAAGCTCGGCATGACCCAGGTCTTCGACGACCAGAACCGGGTGGTCCCGGTGACGGTCGTGCAGGCCGGGCCGAACGTGGTGACCCAGATTCGGACCCCCGAAAAAGACGGCTACTCGGCCGTGCAGCTGGCGTTCGGCGCCATCGACCCGCGCAAGGTGAACAAGCCGCGAGGCGGCCACTTCACCAAGGCCGGCGTCACGCCGCGCCGCCACATCGTGGAGCTGCGCACCGCGGACGCCGGTGAGTACGAGCTGGGCCAGGAGATCGGCGCGGACCTCTTCGAGGCCGGCGCGGTGGTCGACGTGGTCGGCACCAGCAAGGGCAAGGGCTTCGCGGGCACCATCAAGCGGCACGGTTTCCGCAGCCAGGGCGCCAGCCACGGTACCCAGGCCGTGCACCGCAAGCCGGGTTCCATCGGCGGCTGCGCCACCCCCGGTCGCGTGTTCAAGGGCATGCGGATGTCGGGGCGGATGGGTTCGGACCGCGTCACCACCCAGAACCTGAAGGTTCACAAGGTGGAGTCCGAGTCCGGCCTGCTGCTGATCAAGGGTGCCGTCCCCGGCCCCAAGGGCGGCCTGGTTCTGGTTAAGAGTCCTGCGAAGGGTGGTGCGTGATGAGCCTGACGCTCGACGTCCGTACCCCGGACGGTAAGACCGACGGCACCGTCGAACTGCCCGCCGAGATCTTCGACGTGCAGGCGAACGTGGCGCTGATGCACCAGGTCGTGGTGGCCCAGCTGGCCGCCGCGCGCCAGGGCACGCACGCCACGAAGACGCGCGGCATGGTGTCCGGAGGCGGCAAGAAGCCGTACCGGCAAAAGGGCACCGGCAACGCCCGGCAGGGCTCCATCCGGGCCCCGCAGTTCGCCGGCGGCGGCATCGTTCACGGGCCGCAGCCGCGGGACTACTCGCAGCGGACCCCGAAGAAGATGAAGGTCGCCGCCCTGCGCGGTGCCCTCTCCGACCGGGTTCGCGCCGGCCAGCTGCACGTGGTCACCGGCGTGGTCGGCGGCGAGTCGCCGTCCACCAAGCTGGCCAAGACCGCGCTGCGCAACTGGACCGAGGCCAAGAAGGTTCTGGTGGTGCTCAACCGCCACGAGGAAGAGAACTCGTGGCTGAGCCTGCGGAACCTGCAGAACGTGCACCTGATCGACCCGGGTCAGCTGAACACCTACGACGTGCTCAACAGCGATGACGTGGTGTTCACCAAGGCCGCGTACGAGCGCTTCGTCGCGGGCCCGGTGAAGGGCCGGTCGGTCAAGGCCGCCGCGTCTTCCGCAGAGGAGGCAGAGCAGTGAGCGCCGACCCGCGAGACATCATCCTTGCGCCGGTGATCTCCGAGAAGAGCTACGGGCTGCTCGAGCAGGGGCAGTACACCTTCCTGGTGGACCCGCGCTCGAACAAGACCGAGATCAAGATCGCGGTCGAGAAGATCTTCGACGTCAAGGTCACCAGCGTCAACACGATCAACCGCAACGGCAAGCGCAAGCGTTCCCGCACCGGGTTCGGCAAGCGCAAGGACACCAAGCGGGCGATCGTCACCCTGTCGCCGGAGAGCAAGCCGATCGAGATCTTCGGCGGACCGGCCGCCTGACCGGTGCTGATTAGGACGAGGTTGCGTTAACAATGGGCATTCGCAAGTACAAGCCGACGACGCCGGGCCGTCGCGGCGCGAGCGTGTCCGACTTCGCCGAGATCACCCGGTCGGAGCCGGAGAAGTCGTTGGTGCGTCCGCTGAACAAGAAGGCGGGCCGCAACGCTCAGGGCAAGATCACCACGCGGCACAAGGGTGGCGGTCACAAGCGGGCTTACCGCGTGATCGACTTCCGCCGCAACGACAAGGACGGTGTGCCGGCCAAGGTCGCGCACATCGAGTACGACCCGAACCGCAGTGCTCGGATCGCGCTCCTGCACTACGCCGATGGCGAGAAGCGCTACATCATCGCGCCGAACAACATCAAGCAGGGCGACGCGATCGAGAGCGGTGCGCGTGCGGACATCAAGCCGGGTAACAACCTGCCGCTGCGCAACATCCCGACCGGCACCGTGATCCACGCGATCGAGCTCCGCCCCGGACAGGGTGCGAAGATCGCTCGCTCGGCCGGTGCCCGGGTGCAGCTGGTGGCCAAGGACGGCCCGTACGCCCAGCTGCGGATGCCCTCGGGCGAAATCCGCAACGTGGACGCGCGGTGCCGGGCCACCGTCGGCGAGGTCGGCAACTCCGAGCACGCCAACATCAACTGGGGCAAGGCCGGCCGCATGCGGTGGAAGGGCAAGCGCCCGACCGTCCGTGGTGTCGTCATGAACCCGGTGGACCACCCGCACGGTGGTGGTGAGGGCAAGACCTCCGGTGGTCGTCACCCGGTCAACCCGAAGGGCAAGCCGGAGGGCCGTACCCGCCGCCGCAAGCCCAGTGACAAGCTCATCGTCCGCCGTCGCCGTACCGGCAAGAAGCGCTGAGCAGGGAGGTAAGCAAACATGCCACGCAGCCTGAAGAAGGGCCCGTTCGTGGACGACCACCTGCTCAAGAAGGTGGACGTGCTTAACGAGTCGGGCAAGAAGACCGTGATCAAGACCTGGTCCCGCCGGTCGACGATCATCCCGGACATGCTGGGCCACACCTTCGCGGTGCACGACGGCCGCAAGCACATCCCGGTGTTCGTCACCGAGTCGATGGTCGGGCACAAGCTGGGCGAATTCGCCCCGACCCGCACCTTCAAGGGCCACGTCAAGGATGACCGGAAGTCGCGCCGCCGCTGAGCGGGTCTGTGACACGAACGAGTAAGAGCAAGGGGTAGCAGGATGACAGCCCGTTCCGACGACACTGCCGCGGAGGAGACCCCGCGCGCAGTGGCGCGGGCCCGGTTCGTCCGCGTGTCGCCGATGAAGGCGCGGCGCGTGGTCGAGCTCATCAAGGGCCGGAGCGCCAGCGATGCCCTGGCCGTGCTTCAGTTCGCGCCGCAGACCGCCAGCGGTCCGGTGTCGAAGGTGCTCGCCAGTGCGGTCGCCAACGCGGAGAACAACCTTTCCCTCGACCCCGAGACGCTGTGGGTTCACCACGCGTACGTGGACGAGGGTCCGACGTTGAAGCGGTTCCGGCCGCGCGCGCAGGGCCGTGCGTACCGGATTCGCAAGCGGACCAGCCATATCACGGTCGAGGTCGAGTCTCGGCCGAAGGCGGCGACCAAGTCCCGAAAGAGCCAGAAGGGGAGTGCCCGGTAGTGGGTCAGAAGATTAACCCGCACGGCTTCCGACTCGGCATCACCACGGACTGGAAGTCTCGCTGGTACGCCGACAAGCAGTACTCGGAGTACGTCGCGGAGGACGTCAAGATCCGCCGGCAGCTGTCTCGCGGTATGGAGCGCGCTGGGATCTCGAAGGTTGAGATCGAGCGCACCCGCGAGCGGGTCCGCGTGGACATTCACACCGCCCGGCCGGGCATCGTCATCGGCCGTCGCGGTGCCGAGGCGGACCGCATCCGCGGTTCGCTGGAGAAGCTGACCGGCAAGCAGGTCCAGCTCAACATCCTCGAGGTCAAGAACCCCGAGGCGGACGCCCAGCTGGTCGCGCAGGGCGTGGCCGAGCAGCTGTCCAACCGTGTGTCCTTCCGGCGCGCGATGCGCAAGGCCATTCAGTCGGCCATGCGCTCGTCGCAGGTCAAGGGCATCCGGGTGCAGTGCTCGGGTCGCCTGGGCGGCGCGGAGATGTCCCGCTCGGAGTTCTACCGCGAGGGCCGGGTTCCGCTGCACACGCTGCGCGCGGACATCGACTACGGCTTCTTCGAGGCCCGCACCACCTTCGGGCGCATCGGCGTCAAGGTGTGGATCTACAAGGGCGAGCTGGTCGGTGGCCTGAAGCAGAAGCAGCAGGAGTCCGAGGTCCGTCCGCCGCGCGGCGGCGGCGACCGCGGTGACCGCGGTGGCCGTGCCGACCGCGGTGGCCGTCGCCGGGGTGCCGGTGGCGCGGACCGCGCCGCAGCTGACAAGCCCGCCAAGGCCGAGAAGGCCGCGGAAGGCGAGCAGCCGCAGGCTGCTGCGGCTGAAGAGAAGACGGAGGGCTGAGACGTGCTGGTCCCACGCAGGGTGAAGTGGCGCAAGAGCCACGCGCCGAAGCGCACGGGCATGGCCAAGGGTGGTACCCGGATCAGCTTCGGTGAGTACGGCATTCAGGCGATCGAGCACGGCTACGTGACCAACCGTCAGATCGAGTCGGCCCGTATCGCGATCACCCGGCACGTCAAGCGTGGCGGCAAGGTGTGGATCAACATCTTCCCGGACCGCCCGCTGACCAAGAAGCCCGCCGAAACCCGCCAGGGTTCCGGTAAGGGTTCGCCGGAGGCCTGGGTCGCCAACGTCAAGCCCGGACGCATCATGTTCGAGCTGACCTTCCCGAACGAGAAGACGGCGATCGAGGCGCTGACCCGTGCGGCGCACAAGCTCCCGATGAAGTGCAAGATCGTGTCCCGCGAGGGTGGTGACTTCTGATGGCAGCGGGTGTCACCGCATCCGAGCTCCGCGAACTCAACGCTGAGGAGCTCGTCCAGCGGCTGAAGGAAGCCAAGGAGGAGCTGTTCAACCTCCGCTTCCAGATGGCCACCGGTCAGCTGAGCAACAACCGGCGGCTGCGCACGGTCCGGCAGGACATCGCCCGGATCTACACGATCATGCGTGAACGCGAACTGGGCCTGACGGTTTCCCCCGAAGGCGCTGAGGAGGGCGCGGCATGAGCGAGAAAGGACAGGGCGTGGAGCGCAACCGTCGCAAGGTGCGCGAGGGCTACGTCGTCTCGGACAAGATGGACAAGACGATCGTGGTCTCCCTCGAAGACCGCAAGAAGCACGCGCTCTACGGCAAGGTCATGCGGCAGACCAGCAAGGTCAAGGCGCACGACGAGGCCAACACCGCCGGTGTCGGCGACCGCGTGTTGCTGATGGAGACTCGTCCGCTGTCGGCCAGCAAGCGCTGGCGACTGGTCGAGATCCTCGAGAAGGCCAAGTAAACGAAGGTGTGCGGCCGGCCGGCCGCCGGGAATCCTCCCAGCGGTCGGCCGGTTCGCGTGCCGGAAGTTGACCGCGCGCGTCAGGTCGGAAATTTGGCGCGCCAGAGTGTGCCCGGGCCAGGTCCGGGTACTTAGGGTCAGGAGAAAGACGTGATCCAGCAGGAGTCGCGACTGCGTGTCGCCGACAACACCGGGGCCAAGGAGATCCTTACGATCCGTGTCCTCGGTGGGTCGGGTCGCCGGTACGCGGGCCTCGGGGACATCATCGTGGCGACCGTCAAGGAAGCCATCCCCGGTGCCGGTGTCAAGAAGGGCGATGTGGTCAAGGCCGTCATCGTCCGGCAGAAGAAGGAAAAGCGTCGCGCGGATGGTTCCTACATCCGGTTCGACGAGAACGCCGCGGTGCTGGTCAAGCCCGGTGGCGAGCCGCGGGGCACCCGTATCTTCGGACCGGTCGCCCGCGAGTTGCGAGACAAGAAGTTCATGAAGATCATCTCGCTCGCGCCGGAGGTTTTGTGATGAAGATCAAGAAGGGCGACACGGTCGTCGTTATCTCCGGCAAGGACAAGGGCGCCAAGGGCAAGGTCATCAAGGCCATCCCGCAGGAGCAGCGCGTGCTGGTCGAGGGTGTCAACCGGATCAAGAAGCACACCAAGGTCTCGCGGACCGAGCGTGGCGCGCAGTCCGGCGGCATCGTCACCCAGGAAGCGCCGATCCACGTGAGCAACGTGATGGTCGTGGACTCCGACGGCAAGCCCACCCGGGTCGGCTACCGCATCGGTGAGGACGGCAAGAAGGTTCGCATCTCTCGTCGTAACGGTAAGGACGTCTGATCATGACTACCGCTGAGAAGATCGTTCCGCGGCTGAAGACCCGTTACCGCGAGGAGATCCGCCAGGCGCTCAACGAGGAGTTCGACTACTCCAACGTGATGCAGACGCCGGGCGTGGTCAAGGTCGTGGTCAACATGGGTGTTGGCGACGCCGCTCGGGACAGCAAGCTGATCGAGGGCGCGGTCCGCGACCTGTCGATCATCACCGGTCAGAAGCCGGAGATCCGCAAGGCCCGCAAGTCCATCGCGCAGTTCAAGCTTCGCGAGGGCATGCCGATCGGTGCGCGGGTCACCCTGCGCGGCGACCGGATGTGGGAGTTCCTGGACCGCCTGGTCACCATCGCGCTGCCGCGAATCCGTGACTTCCGCGGGTTGTCGCCGAAGCAGTTCGACGGCAAGGGCAACTACACGTTCGGCCTCAACGAGCAGTCGATGTTCCACGAGATCAACCCGGACAACATCGACCGCCCGCGTGGCATGGACATCACCGTCGTTACCACTGCCACCAACAATGAGGAGGGCCGGGCGCTGCTGAAGCACCTGGGCTTCCCGTTCAAGGAGAACTGAGCGATGGCCAAGAAGGCGCTGGTTATCAAGGCGGCGCGCAAGCCGAAGTTCAACGTCCGCGGCTACACCCGCTGCCAGCGCTGCGGTCGGCCGCGTGCGGTGTTCCGCAAGTTCGGGCTGTGCCGGGTGTGCTTCCGCGAGATGGCGCACGCGGGCGAGCTGCCCGGCGTGAGCAAGTCCTCCTGGTGACTGCCCGCCTGCTGGGGTGATGCCGGCTGCCGGTACCCTCAGCAGGCGCTACCAGGGCTGATGCCCACGCTCCGCGGCTAATGCCGTGCTTGCACGCGAGAATTGACAAGGGAAACCGGCTGCTCGGCCGGAAACCCCGAACTTCGTCCAGGCCAGGGCCCAGACGGCCACCTCACCGGTGGTACGCGATCGGGGCCCATCGGAACCAGACGAGAAAGGTTGAGCAGGTCATGACGATGACCGATCCGATCGCAGACATGCTGACGCGTCTGCGCAACGGAAACTCGGCATACCACGACGAGGTCGTGATGCCGCACTCCAAGCTGAAGGCGAACATCGCCGAGATCCTCAAGCGCGAGGGCTACGTGTCCGGCTCGCGCGTCGAAGAGGGCGAGAACTGCAAGCAGCTCGTCGTCGAGCTCAAGTACGGCCCGAACCGCGAGCGGAGCATCGCGGGCCTGCGCCGGGTCTCCAAGCCCGGCCTGCGGGTCTACGCCAAGTCCACCAACCTGCCGAAGGTGCTGGGTGGCCTGGGCGTCGCAATCATCTCGACCTCCGGCGGTCTGCTGACCGACCGGCAGGCCATGAAGAAGGGCGTGGGCGGGGAAGTCCTCGCCTACGTCTGGTAAGGGAGGAGGAGCGGCAATGTCGCGCATCGGAAAGCTGCCGATCACCGTCCCCTCCGGCGTCGAGGTGACCATCGACGGCCCGGCGGTGACCGTGAAGGGCCCCAAGGGCAGCCTGCACCACCAGGTTGCCGAGCCGATCATCGTCGAGAAGGACGAAGACGGTGCGGTGCTGGTGAAGCGCCCCAACGACGAGCGGGAAAGCCGTTCGCTGCACGGGCTCACCCGCACGCTGGTGAACAACATGGTGATCGGCGTCAGCCAGGGCTACGAGAAGGGCCTGGAGATCCACGGCGTCGGTTACCGAGTGCTGCTGAAGGGATCGAACCTCGAGTTCTCCCTCGGCTACAGCCACCCCATCGTGATCGAACCGCCGGAAGGCATCCAGTTCGCGGTCGACGGCCCGACCAAGATCTCGGTCAAGGGCATCGACAAGCAGCTGGTCGGCGAGATCGCGGCCAGGATTCGCAAGCTGCGCAAGCCCGACCCGTACAAGGGCAAGGGTGTCCGCTACGCAGGGGAGATCATCCGCCGCAAGGTCGGGAAGACGGGTAAGTGACCATGAGCGAGACGACAGCTACCAAGCGCAAGCCGGTGGGCAAGGACATCTCGACCAAGCGTCGGCTTGCCCGTGCCAAGCGGCACACGCGCATCCGCAAGAAGATCGTCGGCACCGCCGAGCGCCCGCGCCTCGTCGTGACCCGCTCGCTGCGCAACATCGTCGCGCAGGTCATCGACGACACCAAGGGCCACACCCTGGTCTCGGCTACCAGCCTCGAAACCGATGTCCAGGCCTTCGAGGGTGACAAGAAGGCCAAGGCCACCAAGGTCGGCGAGCTCGTCGCGGCCCGTGCCAAGGACGCCGGCATCGACAAGGTCGTGTTCGACCGCGGCGGTAACGCCTACCACGGTCGGGTGGCCGCGCTGGCCGACGCCGCCCGTGACGGCGGACTGGAGTTCTGACAAGTGGCTAAGAACGAGAACGGAAGGGACGCCTGATGCCTGGACGCACTCGGCGTGAGGGCGGGGAGTCCGGCGGCAAGGACCGCCGGGACCGCCGCGACGGCGGCCGTGGCGGGGCGGCCCAAGAGAAGACCCCGCAGTTCGAACGCGTCGTGACCATCAACCGCGTCGCGAAGGTCGTCAAGGGTGGCCGGCGGTTCAGCTTCACCGCGCTGGTCGTCGTCGGCGACGGCGACGGCATGGTCGGTGTCGGTTACGGCAAGGCCAAGGAAGTTCCGGCGGCGATCGCCAAGGGCGTCGAGGAGGCGAAGAAGAACTTCTTCCGCGTCCCGCGCCTGGGCGGCACCATCACCCACCCGGTGCAGGGCGAGGACGCCGCCGGCGTCGTGCTGCTGCGTCCGGCCAGCGCTGGTACCGGTGTCATCGCCGGTGGCCCGGTGCGTGCGGTGCTGGAGTGCGCCGGTGTCCACGACGTGCTGAGCAAGTCGCTGGGCAGCGACAACCCGATCAACATCGTGCACGCCACGGTCGCCGCGCTGAAGATGCTGCAGCGGCCGGAGGAGGTCGCGGCTCGTCGCGGCCTGCCGCTGGAGGATGTCGCCCCGGCGTTCATCCTGCGTGCCCGTGCGGCGCAGCAGGGGGCTTGATCGACATGGCACAGCTGAAGATCACCCAGGTGCGTGGTCTGGTCGGCACCAAGCAGAACCAGCGCGACACCATGCGCACCCTCGGGCTGCGCAAGATCCGTCAGTCCGTGGTGCGTCCGGATGACTCCAACGTGCGCGGCATGATCAACGCCGTCCGTCACCTGGTGACGGTCGAGGAGGTCAACTGACATGGTCATCAAACTGCACGACCTGCGTCCGGCTCCCGGCGCCAAGCGCGACAAGGTCCGCGTTGGTCGCGGTGAGGGCTCCAAGGGCAAGACCGCGGGCCGCGGTACCAAGGGCACCAAGGCTCGCAAGAACGTCTCCCCTCGTTTCGAGGGTGGGCAGATGCCGATCCACATGCGGCTCCCGAAGCTGAAGGGCTTCAAGAACCGCTTCCGCACCGAGTACCAGGGTGTGAACATCGGTCGGCTGGCCCAGGCGTTCCCGGAGGGCGGCACCGTCGGCATCGACGAGCTGATCGCCAAGGGCCTGGCCAAGAAGAACGAGCTCGTGAAGATCCTCGGTGACGGGGACCTGGAGGGCGTCAAGCTGGAGGTGACCGCGCACGCGTTCACCGGCAGCGCCCAGGAGAAGATCACCGCTGCGGGTGGTTCGGTCACCAAGCTGGACCGCTGACAACGGTTTTCCCACCGAGGGCCGGGCGACGACAAAGTCGCCCGGCCCTCGGCCTTTTCCCGATCACCGGCCCTCGGTCTTTTCCCGATCAGGTGAAGTGCGCGGGGCTTTTCCGGGCGGAGAACTCGGCGCAGAGCACCCCGTTCGGGTACTCGAATTGCGTTGCGGCGCTGCCGATTTCGGATAATTCGGGAACGTGGCCCAGTGGTTTTCCCGGTTTTCGGGGAAATTGTGAATGTCTTTGTTCGCCGATGGCTGACGCCGTGATCAGCAGTGAGGCTTCGGTCGCCGTCCGTGGCCACGTTCGGGCCTGCTAGAGTCGCCCCGGCAGTGCCGTAAACATCGGGTGCTGCGGAAATTGCCGCATCTTTCCCGGCCGGTTCCGACCGGCTCGCGTACAGGAGGTTCGCGTGCTCGGCGCCTTCCGCTCGGCTCTGGCGACGCCGGACCTGCGCCGCAAGATCCTTTTCACCCTGGGCATGGTCGTGCTCTACCGGCTCGGTGCCACGATCCCCGCTCCCGGGGTGTCGTACCCGAACATCCAGCAGTGCATCGAGCAGATCCAGGGCAGCGGTTCGCAGAGCGTTTACTCACTGCTCAACCTGTTCAGCGGCGGTGCGCTGCTGCAGTTGTCGGTGCTGTCGCTGGGCATCATGCCCTACATCACCGCGAGCATCATCATCCAGCTGCTGCAGGTGGTCATCCCGCGCTTCGAGCAGCTGAAGAAGGAAGGCCAGTCCGGCCAGTCGAAGCTGACGCAGTACACCCGGTACCTGACGATCGCGCTGGCGATCCTGCAGGGCACCGGCATCGTGGCGCTCGCGGTCCGCGGTCAGCTGTTCCAGGGCTGCTCGGTGTCGGTCATCCCGGACGACTCGGTGCTGAACCTGATCACCATCGTGGTCGTCATGACCGCCGGCGCCGCGGTGCTGATGTGGATGGGCGAGCTGATCACCGAGCGCGGCATCGGCAACGGCATGTCGCTGCTGATCTTCGTCTCGATCGCCTCGCGGATCCCCGCCGAGGGCGGCGCGATCCTGCAGTCGCACGGCGGCCTGGTGTTCGCCGTGGTCTGTGCCTTCGCCGTCGTGATCATCGCGACCGTGGTCTTCATCGAGCAGGCGCAGCGCCGGATCCCGGTGCAGTACGCCAAGCGCATGATCGGCCGCCGGATGTACGGCGGAACCTCCACGTACCTGCCGCTGAAGGTGAACCAGGCGGGTGTCATCCCGGTCATCTTCGGTTCCTCGCTGCTGTACCTGCCGCAGCTGCTCGGCCAGCTCGCCGGCAACCAGGACACCTGGTGGGCCCGGTTCATCCAGACCTACATCGTGTCGCCGTCCAGCTGGGTGCACATCCTGCTGTACATGTCGCTGATCATCTTCTTCGCGTACTTCTACGTGTCGATCACGTTCAACCCCGAAGAGCGCGCGGACGACATGAAGAAGTTCGGCGGCTTCATCCCGGGCATCCGGCCCGGTCGGCCGACCGCCGAGTACCTGAGCTTCGTGCTCTCCCGGATCACGCTGCCCGGCTCGCTGTACCTGGGCGTCATCGCGATCCTGCCGAACTTCTTCCTCGGCATCACCGGCGGTCAGGGCGGGAACCAGAACTTCCCGTTCGGCGGCACTGCGGTGCTGATCATGGTCAACGTCGGTCTGGACACCGTGAAGCAAATCGAGAGCCAGCTCACGCAGCGCAAGTACGAGGGTTTCCTCCGGTAGGCTGGACGGTCCGGGCGCGCAGTGGCGCATGCCCGGATACCCCCGTGACGGGTGGGTCGACCTGGTGCGTCGAGCCCATGCGTAGGGTGTGAGCGCGGCTGCCCGGATGCAGGTGGGCGCCCGCGGAGCTCGTCAGCAGTTGGCGCGCGATCGGATTGATTCGGAGGCAGACCCTTGGTGCGATTGGTTCTCGTCGGCCCGCCTGGTGCGGGCAAGGGCACCCAGGCAGCCGTGCTCAGCGAGCAGCTGGACGTCCCGCACATCTCCACCGGAGATCTGTTCCGCGCGAACATCGGCAACGCCACTCCGCTCGGTCAGAAGGCCAAGAGCTACCTGGACACCGGAGAGCTGGTCCCGGACGAGGTCACCAACGAGATGGTGCGCGACCGCCTTTCCGACGAGGACGCCGCCAAGGGCTTCCTGCTCGACGGCTACCCGCGCAACACCTCGCAGGCCGAGGTGCTGGCCGAGATGCTGCGCGAGCGCGGCACGGAGCTGACCGCGGTGCTGCAGTTCGACGTGCCGGAGGAAGAGCTGGTCACGCGGATGCTGGCCCGCGGGCGCGCGGACGACACCGAGGACATCATCCGGCGCCGGCTGGCGGTGTACCGCTCGGAGACCGAGCCGCTGCTGGAGTACTACCAGGACCGGATCATCAAGATCGACGCCGTCGGCTCGATCGAGGAGATCACGTCCCGCGCGCTGGAAGCGCTGCGCAACCGCGCTTGAGCCGGTCAGCCGGTCGCAGCGGCGGCCGGCCGGAACCGCAATCCTAGAAAGAATCCTGAAGGTGAGTGCCTTGTTGCGTCGGGGTAAGGGCATCGAGCTCAAGTCGCGGGGCGAGATCGAGGCGATGCGCGCCGCCGGCCTGGTGGTCGCCCGCGCGCTGGCCGCGGTTACCGAGCACGCGAAGCCCGGTGCGAGCACCGGTGAGCTGGACGCGGTCGCGGAGCAGGTGATCCGGGACGCCGGCGCGGTGCCGTCGTTCAAGGGCTACCACGGGTTTCCGGCGTCGATCTGCGCATCGCTGAACGAGAAGGTCGTGCACGGGATCCCGTCGCGCAGCGAGGCCCTCGCCGAGGGCGACCTGCTGTCGGTGGACTGCGGCGCGATCCTGGAGGGCTGGCACGGCGACTCCGCGGTGACGCTGGCGATCGGCGAGGTGAGCGCGCAGGACCGCGCCCTGTCGGCGGCCACCGAGGCCAGCATGTGGGCCGGCATCGAGCAGGTCCGGGCCGGGAACCGGCTGACCGACATCTCCCACGCGGTGGAGACCGCGGCGCTCGCGGCGGCGAAGGCCGACGGCCTGGAGTACGGGATCATCGCGGAGTACGGCGGCCACGGCATCGGTACTCAGATGCACATGGAGCCGTTCCTGCCGAACCTCGGCAAGCCCGGGCGCGGCCCGAAGCTGCGGGTCGGCATGGCGATCGCGGTGGAGCCGATGCTCACGCTGGGCTCGGCGGAGACCGAAGAGCTCGACGACGCCTGGACCGTCGTGACGGAGGACGGCTCCCGTGCGGCGCACTGGGAGCACACGGTTGCGATCACCGAAGACGGCCCCTGGGTCCTCACCGCCGCCGAGGACTGACCGGCGGCCTCGAACACAGCAACGGGCGCGCAGTTCTGGACAGAACTGCGCGCCCGCTGCTTTTCCTGCTTCGTTTCCGCAGGTCCGGTGCCGTGAGTGTTTTGGGCTGCTATGGCGACCCAAAACACTCACGGGCGTTGAGCAGGGGAAACGGTCACTTCGGGCGGCGGCAGGCGTAGATGCGGGCCGGAGGCACGTTCCGCCAGATCACAGTGCGCGGCATCACCTCGTCGAAGGTGTCCTCCAGCGCCGACACGAACGCGCGGGTGGATGGCCGCCACAGCGTCGTCAGGTAGGTGACCGTGGTGAACACGCCGCCCGGCGCCAGCACCGAGACCGCCTGTTCGAGCAGTTCGCGCTGCTTGTCCGGCGGCAGCAGGGTCCACGGGATGCTGCTGATCACCGCGTCCACCCGATCGACCCCTGCGGTGTCCAGCAGTTCGCGCAGGTGCGTGACGTCGCCCGCGATGACTTCCAGCCAGGGTTTGGTGCGGTGCAAGTAGCGGACCATCTCCGGGTCGATCTCGACCGCCAGGTGCCGCGCGTCCCCGGACAGCCGGTGCTGGATGGGGCTGCTGAGGGCGCCGGTGCCCGGGCCGAGTTCCAGCACCGTGGGCGCGCCGAAGCTGGGCACCACGGTGGCCACCGCGGACGCGACGTGCCGGGAGGTCGGCAGGACGGCGCCGAACGTCGACGGCTGGCGGGCCGCGCGGTTCAGGAACGTCCAGTACTCGCGCAGCTTCTTTCGCTTGCTCACGGCTGCTCCTGCCAGTTCGCTGAACGCGGCGACGGTAGCTGGTGCTTCCATCGCAGCGTCCCGCCGTCGTGCGCGGGTCGCAGCGCGTGGCAGTGCGTTTTCACGAAGTCGCGTTGCGGGGGTGCTCTCGCTCATGTGCAAAGCCTGCGCCCCCGTCGTACCTCGCCGCCTCCGGGGTTCCCCCGGGCAAGACCCGAGCTCCGCCCGGTCAGGGCGGTTAGTGGAGGGGCCGCCGGCAGATGTAGTGCAGGATCGGCGGGATGTTCCGCCAGGTGGTGTGGGTGATGATCTCGTCGAACGTCTGCTCCAGGCGGGCGCGGAAGCGGCGGCCGCCCGGCGTCTGATCGGCGGGCAGGTAGGTGAGCGCCGTGAACGCGCCCTGCGGGGCGAGCGCCTCGGAGGCCTGGCGGAGGATGTGGTTCTGCGTGTCGCTCGGCAGCAGCGACCACGGGATGCTGCTGATGACCGCGTCGACGCGGTCGATGTTGTGCTTGTCCAGCAGCGCCAGCAGGTCGCCGGCGTCGCCGTGCACGATCTCCATCCACGGCTTGTGGGCCCGGAGGTGCTCGACCATGCCCTCGCCGAGCTCGATGCCGACGTGCCGGGCGCCCTCGGGCAGCCTGCGGCGGATGCCGTCGCTCAGCGAGCCGGTGCCGGGGCCGAGCTCGACCACGACCGGAGCGCCGGTGGTCGGCACCACCTGGGCCACCGTGGCGGCGACCGCGGCGGAGGTCGGTGTCGCCGCGCCGACCATCCGCGGGTTGCGTACCGCGGTCTGGAAGAAGGTCCGGTACTCGTCCAGCTTGCTGGCCGCGTTCTGCCCGACCTTGCCGATCTGCTGGTCCTGCTGGGGTGTCACGCTTCTCCTCGGTTGTCCCACGGCGTCGGCCTCGACCCCGGTGTCGAGCGTGATCGAACGTAGTGAGCCGCGGAGCGCCCACGCAACCCGCCGCATTGGTGCAGTCGTGCAGCGTGATATCAATGTTGCGCAGAGTGACCAGGATGCCGTTGAGCTGCCCCGATGTGGAGCGCCCAAACGGCGGCGCGTACAGTGGAATATCGGCGCACTCGTAGCGCCGGTTCGTTGTGCCTGGGTATCCGCTTCCGAGTATCCGGATCGGGTCGTCATCGGTGTTTCGGGCCGTGCTGCAGTGTGCCCGTCGCGGGTGCCGGGGCCTCCGGTGCAAGCGGCGGGACTTAGGTCCGCAAACCGTCACCGTCACGAAACGCGGAGGACATGGGCAAGAAAGACGGGGCCATTGAGGTCGAGGGTCGGGTGATCGAACCGCTCCCCAACGCGATGTTCCGTGTCGAGTTGGAGAACGGCCACAGGGTCCTCGCACACATCAGTGGCAAGATGCGTCAGCACTACATCCGCATCCTGCCCGAGGACCGGGTCGTGGTGGAGCTCTCGCCGTACGACCTTTCCCGTGGGCGCATCGTCTACCGCTACAAGTGACCTCCACGGTGTCCGGGCAACCGGACACGCGTCCGAGCAGGAGAGCACGACCGTGAAGGTCCAGCCGAGTGTGAAGCGAATCTGCGACAAGTGCCAGGTCATCCGCCGTCATGGGCGGGTGCTGGTGATCTGCGACAACGCCCGTCACAAGCAGCGTCAGGGCTGAGCGCAGCACAGCGTCGCAAGACAACGAGAAGAACTCCCTCGACCTGTTGGCTCAAACGCGGGCCGACTGACCCCCGGACCAGGCCGGGGCTCCGCACCAGTTGCGGGGGCGGCGAGGGAGCAGACCTGGAGAAAACGAAGGAGAACCGGCCAGATGGCACGGGTCGTCGGCGTTGATCTCCCGCGCGAAAAGCGCATGGAGATCGCGCTCACCTACATCTACGGGATCGGCAAGACCCGGTCGAAGGAGATCCTCTCCGCGACCGGCATCTCGCCCGACGCCCGGCCGCGCGACCTCGATGACGACCAGCTCGCGAAGCTGCGCGAATTCATCGAGGGCAGCTACCGGGTCGAGGGTGACCTCCGCCGCGAGGTCCAGGCCGACATCCGCCGGAAGATCGAGATCGGCTGCTACGCGGGGCTTCGGCACCGCCGGCACCTGCCGGTTCACGGGCAGCGGACGAAGACCAACGCCCGTACCCGCAAGGGGCCGAAGAAGACGGTCGCCGGCAAGAAGAAGGCCGGGAAGAAGTAAGCCTCGCTAGGAGTCAGCTAAAGCCATGCCACCCAAGTCTCGCGCTGGTGCCGTCAAAAAGGTGCGGCGCAAGGAAAAGAAGAACGTCGCTCACGGCCAGGCGCACATCAAGAGCACGTTCAACAACACCATCGTTTCGATCACCGACCCCACCGGTGCGGTGATCGCCTGGGCCTCCGCCGGCCACGTCGGGTTCAAGGGCTCTCGTAAGTCCACCCCGTTCGCCGCGCAGATGGCCGCCGAGAACGCGGCCCGCAAGGCTGCCGAGCACGGCATGAAGAAGGTCGACGTCTTCGTCAAGGGTCCGGGTTCGGGCCGCGAGACGGCGATCCGTTCGCTGCAGGCCGCCGGTCTCGAGGTCGGCACCATCCAGGACGTGACCCCGCAGCCGCACAACGGCTGCCGCCCGCCGAAGCGGCGTCGGGTCTGAGGCGCGGGAAGGAGTAGACAAAGATGGCACGTTATACCGGTCCCGCGACCCGCAAGTCCCGCCGTCTCAAGGTTGACCTCGTCGGTGGTGACCAGGCGTTCGAGCGCCGTCCGTACCCGCCGGGTCAGCACGGCCGTGCGCGCATCAAGGAAACCGAGTACCTGCTGCAGCTCCAGGAGAAGCAGAAGGCGAAGTTCACCTACGGCGTCCTCGAGCGGCAGTTCAGCAACTACTACGAGGAAGCCAACCGGCGCCCGGGCAAGACGGGTGACAACCTCCTGCAGCTGCTGGAGTCCCGGCTGGACAACGTCGTTTACCGCGCCGGCCTGGCCCGGACCCGCCGCATGGCGCGTCAGCTGGTCAGCCACGGCCACTTCACGGTCAACGGCAAGAAGGTGAACGTCCCCAGCTTCCAGGTGTCGAAGTGGGACATCATCGACGTCAAGCCGAAGTCCGTCGGCACGACGCCGTTCATCATCGCCAAGGAGACCTTCGGCGACCGTCCGGTCCCGGCCTGGCTGCAGGTCGTGTCCTCGAACCTGCGGATCCTGGTGCACCAGCGCCCGGAGCGCGCGCAGATCGACACTCCGGTCACCGAGCAGCTCATCGTCGAGCTCTACTCGAAGTGACGCGTCCCGCCGGCGGTCACCCCTCGGGGCCCGGCCGCCGGCGGTCGCAACCAGCGGTGGTGGTGCAGGAATCCGCCACCGGCCCGCGCTTCGCGGGCAACGCCATTCCATCGGCGTCAAATAGCGGGCGTCGTGAGGAAAGGAAAACGAAGTGCTCATCTCCCAGCGACCCACACTGTCCGAAGAGGCGGTGTCGGAGACGCGCTCCCGGTTCGTCATCGAGCCGCTGGAGCCGGGCTTCGGCTACACCCTCGGCAACTCGCTGCGTCGTACCCTGCTCTCCTCGATCCCGGGGGCGGCGGTCACCAGCCTGCGCATCGACGGTGTGCTGCACGAGTTCACCACGATTCCGGGTGTGAAGGAAGACGTCACCGACGTCATCCTGAACATCAAGGAGCTGGTCGTCAGCTCCGAGGAAGACGAGCCGGTGACGATGTACCTGCGCAAGCAGGGCCCGGGCGAGGTCACCGCGGCTGACATCGTGCCGCCGGCCGGCGTCACGGTGCACAACCCCGACCTGCACATCGCCACCCTCAACGCGAAGGGCAAGCTGGAGATCGAGCTCGTCGTCGAGCGCGGTCGTGGCTATGTCCCCGCGATGCAGAACAAGCAGACCGGTGCCGAGATCGGCCGCATCCCGGTGGACTCGATCTACTCGCCGGTGCTGAAGGTGACCTACAAGGTCGAGGCCACCCGTGTCGAGCAGCGCACGGACTTCGACAAGCTGATCCTCGACGTGGAGAGCAAGCCGTCGATCACCCCGCGCGACGCGGTGGCCTCGGCCGGACGCACTCTCGTCGAGCTGTTCGGGCTCGCCCGCGAGCTCAACATCGACGCCGAAGGCATCGAGATCGGCCCGTCGCCGGCGGAAGCCGACACCATCGCGGCCTACGCGATGCCGATCGAGGACCTCGATCTGACGGTGCGCTCCTACAACTGCCTCAAGCGGGAGGGCATCCACACCGTCGGCGAGCTGGTCTCGCGCAGCGAGGCCGACCTGCTGGACATCCGCAACTTCGGTGCGAAGTCCATCGACGAGGTCAAGATGAAGCTGGCCGGCCTTGGGCTCGCGCTCAAGGACAGCCCGCCCGGATTCGACCCGTCGGCCGCGGCGGCCGAGTACCCGTCCGAAGGCTGGTCCTCCGAGGAGACCACCGTCGGCGCGGTCGGGCCCGTCGAGGACAACGGCTACGACGACGGTCAGGACTACGCGGAGACAGAGCAGCTGTAGCTGTGTTGTGCGCGTCCGGGGTACACCGGCGCGCCCTGAGAGGAGCAACCGATGCCCACCCCGACCAAGGGTCCGCGTCTCGGCGGGTCGCCGGCGCACGAGCGGCTCATCATGGCCAACCTGGCCACCTCGCTGTTCGAGCACGGCCGGATCACCACGACCGAGGCGAAGGCGAAGCGGCTGCGGCCGATCGCCGAGCGGCTGATCAGCAAAGCCAAGAAGGGCGACCTGCACAACCGTCGCGAGGTCATGAAGACCATCCGCGACAAGGATGTCGTGCACAAGCTCTTCGCGGAGATCGGCCCGCACTTCGCGGAACGCAACGGCGGTTACACCCGCATCGTCAAGACGATGCCGCGCAAGGGTGACAACGCGAAGATGGCCGTCATCGCGCTGGTGACCGAGCAGCTCGTCACCACCGAGGCGGAGGCCGCTCGCGGCACGAAGTTCGCCAAGGACGAGGAGGCCCCGAAGGCCGAGGCGACCGAGGCTCAGGCGGAGACCACCGAGGCCGCTGAGGCCCCGGAGGCGACCGAGGCCAAGGCCGAGGACACCGCTGCCGAGAAGAAGGACGAGTCCTGATTCAGGCACGTAGTGCTGCTGTGAACGAGCCCGTCGCTCCCGCTGGGGAGGGCGGGCTCGTTCGCGTGCGCGTCGACTTGTCCTACGACGGCACGGATTTCTGCGGCTGGGCGAAGCAGCCTGGGCAGCGCACCGTGCAGGGCCTGGTGGAGGATGCGCTGGCGAAGCAGCCGCCGGGGCGGTCGGTGCCGCGGCACGTGGTGGTCGCCGGGCGGACGGATTCCGGCGTGCACGCCTCGGGGCAGGTCCTGCACCTCGACGCGGTGCCCCACGACCCGGCCGGGAGCGGGCGGATTTCCGTTGACGAGCAAGGGATTCCGGACCTGGGGCGGATGGTCCACCGGTGGAACCGGATCCTGCCGCCGGACGTGCGCGTGCTCGGGGCGCGGGTGGTGCCGGCGGCGTTCGACGCGCGGTTCTCGGCGCTGCGGCGGCACTACCGGTACCAGGTGTCGGATGCGCCGTGGGGCGTGGACCCGCTGCGGCGCCGGGACACGCTCGCCTGGAACCGGCCGCTGGACGTGGCGGCGCTCAACGCCGCGGCGCAGGAGTTGTTGGGCCTGAACGACTTCGCGGCGTACTGCAAGCCGCGGGACGGCGCGACGACGGTGCGCGAGCTCCAGCGCTTCGAATGGGAGCGGGTGGCGGAGCACCTGATCGTCGCGAACGTGAGCGCGGACGCGTTCTGCCATTCGATGGTCCGGAGCCTGGTGGGCACGCTCCTGACGGTCGGAGACGGCCGCAAGGCCGAGCCGTGGCCGGCGGAGCTCCTGGAGTCCACGACCCGGACAACGGCGGTGGCCCCGGCCCACGGCCTGACGCTGACGGCGATCGACTACCCGTCGGACGAAGACCTCGAAGCCAGAGCAACCCAAACCCGGGCGATCCGAACCCTCCCCTGACCGGAGTCACTCGGGGACGGTGCAATTTCCCGAGAAATTGACCATCCCCCGGGTGAACGTCAATTTCTCGGGAAATTGCCCTACGGCACTCCTGTGGTCACTCTCGGCGCCTGAGGGCCTGTCTGACTTCGGAGACTGTTTCTTTTGGTTTGCCGTAGAGGTGGTCCGCCGTTACGACAATGATGGTCCAGCCGCCTTTCTGAAGGCGTTTTCGCCGTCGCCGATCGTGTCGTTGTTGTTCGGGATTGGCGTGCCAGGCTCCGTCGTATTCCACGGCTACCTTCCGTTCCTCGAAAGCGAGGTCGACCCTGGCCACGAATCCGCGTTCGTCGTACACCTCGACCTGAGGCGTCGGCGAGAGCCCGCCCTCAACGAGGGTCACCCGCAGCACGGACTCGGGTATCGACTCCGAGCGACGGTCCAGAAGCTCGAAAGCCCGCTGAGCTTTGCGGACCCCGTAGTAGCGGCGGGTTGCGATAAAGTGCGCCAGCTCGTCCTCATTGACAAGCCCGGCGTGCAGCATGGCATCGCAGTTGGCGATGCCGAAGCTCGGTGCGTTCCGGGCGAGTACGTCGAAGGCGGCACGGGTAGGTGTTGCGAGTCGAATGCCGTCCCACGGGACGTGCTCATCATCAGCACTTTTCCGTGCCCAGGCGCGTAGCCCGAACCGGCGGTTCATGTAGTTCGTCCCGCCGACGAGCACTTCTACGGGATCGTTCGGCCCTGCTAGCGGGACTCCGAGCAAGGTTGCGGCGGAGCGGCCGCTGATGATGGCATCAGCGGGGAGGGTCATGGCTGCGGCCCGACATCGGAGTTCGTGCGTGACATCCGCCTCGCTGATCGTGTAGATCCCGTGAATGACCTTGCGGAACTTGGCGCGCAGTTCACGATCCTTGAGGCCGTACGAGATCGCATCGGCGCGGGTGAACAGCGGCGCTTCGGTCTTTTGCGGAAAATCGGTAGTGGTGTCCATGTAGGACAGGCTGGCGGCTCGGGGCATGTGTGTCACCCGCTGTTTTCGAATCTGTGGATGAGTCTGGCGGCTGTGGATTACTCGGATACCCCGGATGGGTTAAAAAGCGCAATTTCCCGAGAAATTGACCATCCCCGGGTGGTGGTCAATTTCTCGGGAAATTGCACGCTAGCCGGGTGAGGTGGTGCGTGGTGCAATGTTTGGTCTTCCGATGGCGCCAGGCCTAGTTTCGTGAAGATGTTGTTGGGTGTGCTTGCCGATCGCTTTGTCGGTTACCCGGGGGCGGGCCGCTATCGCCGCGTTGGACAGGCCTTCGGCCATCATCCCGAGCACCTCGTGTTCCCTCGGCGTCAGTCGTGGGAGGGGCTTGTCGCGTCGGCGTCGGGAGAGCAGCTGGCCGATCACCTCCGCATCCATCGCCGTGCCACCGGCGGCCACGCGGCGCACCGATTCGACGACGGCGTCGTCGACCACCTCGCCGATCGCGGGGAGCAGATCCGGCTCAAGGCTCGCGGCAGCGAGGCCCAGTTCGCCAGGTTCACCGCCTGGTGCGCGGCCAGCGCCGACTGCTCCCTGCACGGGCGGGACGCCGGCGCGGTCTGGCGCGATCTGATCGCCGCCGCCGACCGTTCGCCGATCCCGGTGCAGGGCGAGCGGATCGCCTACAGCGGGTTCGATCTGAAGGTCGCCGCCGCACCCGACGTGATCAGCTCCGGCGCGGCACCCGACTTCCGGAACTGGCAGCGCTTCGCCCGGTCCATCGACAAGGCCGCGGCAGGCGACGTCTCCGGCTTCGCCGACCTCGTCCAGCAGGTCACCAACAGCCCGAAGCCCCCGGCGTTCCGGGGCATGTTCGTGACCCAGTGCGCGGACGGCCTCGTCTTCGACGATTTCGAGGACTTCCAGCGGGTGAAGGCGCTCGATGAGCAGTTATCGCCGAACTTCGCCGGGAACTCGCTGTGGCATTCGCTGGCCTGCGTCGGCTGGCCGACCCCGATCCGCAACGACCCGGCACCGCTGCCAGCCGACCGGCTCCCACCGATGCTAGGCGCCGGGACCTGGACCGACTACGACTACACCGCGAACGTCGTGGTGACGGTGCCGGGCTCGGCCACGTTGCGCTACAACGGTTTCGGGCACGGCCTCTACCTGACCGGCAACGCGTGCACCATCGCCCACGCCAACCGGTACTTGGCGTTCCTCCGCCTGCCTCCGGCGGGCACCGCCTGCGAACCGTCGTCGGCGGGCTAGCGGCATCGCCCGGAAATCCTGGTGGTTCCCAATTCGATCGCTGTTCGTCGCCGCTTGCTCGCGCAGCGTTCGAAATGGCAGACGGGAAGCATCGGCTAATACCACTCGTTGTGCGCAGTGCCGGAAATGAAGAAGCCCCGACCGTTTGAAGTGGGCCCCGGAAGTTGGACTCGGTAATTGAGAGTCTAGGCAGCGAGGGCCTGGGCCCGGTATTGCACCGGGCTCAGGCCCTCGCAGTGT
>NZ_JBFAKG010000042.1:0-86443 GCF_040655595.1 Saccharopolyspora sp. NPDC050389 | reverse complement strand
TCCGGGTCGAGCAGCTGCTCCAGCCGCACGTCGGGGTCGCGCGGATCCCGTTGCGCCTGCTCGGTTTCCGGCCGGGTGGCCACTGCGGTCATCGGATCCTCCGGAAGTTCGGTGTTTGGAAGGCCGCAGTGGGCGGGATTGGCGCCGCTGACGGCGGCCGACCGTGTGCGGCTGTCGTACCCCAGGGCGCTAAAGGACGGGCTGAGTGGACGCCCAGCCCGTCCCGTGCGCGGACGGTCATGCCCTGGCGAAGGCGAGCGCGACGTTGTGCCCACCGAAGCCGAAGGCGTTGTTGATCGCTGCGGTCTGCTCGACGTGCCGCGGCTTGTCGGCCACCACGTCGATCTCGATCTTCGGATCGATCGTTTCCAGGTTCTGGGTCGCCGGGATGATGCCGTGCTGCAGGGAGAGGATCGTCAGGATGCTCTCCACCGCACCGGCCCCGCCGACCAGGTGCCCCAGCGACCCCTTCGGAGCGGTGACCACCGCGCCTTCGCCGATCGCCTTGCGCACCGAGTTCGCCTCGCCGATGTCACCGACCACGGTGGACGTCGCGTGCGCGTTGACGTGCCCGATGTCCGACGGCTGCAGGCCCGCGGTCTGCAGCGCCTTGCGCATCGCGGCGACCTGGCCGCGGCCGTCCGGCGGACTACCGGTGATGTGGTAGGCGTCGGAGGTGATGCCCACGCCCACCAGCCGGCCGTAGATCCGCGCGCCGCGCGCCTTGGCGTGCTCCGCGTTCTCCAGGACGACCACGCCGGCGCCCTCGCCCATCACGAACCCGTCGCGGTCGACGTCGAACGGGCGGGAGGCCCGCTCCGGGTCGTCGTTGCGGGTGCTCAGGGTCCGGGCCTGGGCGAAACCGGCGATGGTGATCGGGTGGATGCAGGCCTCCGCACCACCGGCCACCACCACGTCGGCATGCCCCTGCTGGATCATCTCGAAGCCCTTGGCCAGGCCCTCGGCGCCCGAGGCGCAGGCCGACGCGGGGGAGTGCACCCCGGCGCGGGCCCGCACGTCCAGGCTGACCATCGCGGCCGGGCCGTTGGGCATCAGCATCGGCACGGTCAGCGGCGAAACCTTGCGCAGCCCGTGCTCCTGCAGCAGCTCGTTCTGCTGCAGCAGCGTGACCGGTCCGCCGATGCCGGTGCCCAGCGACACGCCCAGCCGGTCAGGGTCGACCGGCTCGTTGTCGTCGGTGGGCAGCTCGAACCCGGCGTCGGCCCAGGCCTCGCGGGCGGCGATCACGGCGATCGCCTCGCAGCGGTCCATGCGCCGCAGCTGCACGCGGGGCAGCACCTCGCTCGGGTCGACCAGTAGCGGTGCGCCGATCTTGGCCGGGAGTTCGAGCCGGTCCACCCACTCGGCTTCCAGCCGCCGGACGCCGCTGGCGCCGTTGACGAATCCGTCCCAGGTGGACGCGATGTCACCGCCAAGCGGTGTCGTCGCGCCCAGCCCGGTGATCACGACATCCGTGGTCATGCGTTCTTCGTGATGTAGTCCACCGCATCACCGACGGTCTTGAGGTTGGCCAGCTCGTCGTCCGGGATCTTGACCCCGAACTTGTCCTCCGCCTGCACGGCGATCTCCACCATGGACAGCGAGTCGATGTCCAGGTCGTCGACGAAGGACTTGTCGACGGTCACGTCGGCGGCGTCGACACCGGCGACCTCCTCGACGATGGCGGCGAGACCGGTGGTGATTTCCTCGTTCGACACGGGTAGTTCCTTCCTGGTTCTTGCGTTTCGCACCGCGGGCCGGTGACCTGCGGCAGTTTTTGGGGGGACTCAGGGGCAGATGGCGACCTGGGCCGCGTACGACAGCCCGGCTCCGAAGCCCACGAGCAGCATCACGGCACCGCTGGGGATCTCCCCCGCCGCCCGCATGTGGTCGATGGCCAGCGGGATGGACGCCGACGACGTGTTGCCGGAATAGACGATGTCACGCGCGACCACGAGGTCGTCACGGGCACCCTGCGACTTCAGCTTCTTGCCGATCGCCTCGACGATCCGCAGGTTCGCCTGGTGCGGCACCAGGATGTCCACATCGGACAGCTGGAGTCCGGCCGCCTCGACCGCTTGGGCCGCCACCGGGGCGATCTGCGTGGTCGCCCACCGGAAGACCGACTGGCCCTCCTGGTAGATGTACTTGTTGTCGCGCAGATATATGGTGTCCACCAGGTCGCCGGCGCTGCCCAGCACGCCCGGGCCGAGCTCCGTCTCCTCGGCCGGACCGACCACCGCGGCACCGGCGCCGTCGGCGAAGATGATGCAGTTCGCCCGGTCTTCCCAGTCCAGCCATTCCTGGAACCGCTCCGAGCCGATCACCAGCACGTTGCGGGCAGATCCGGCGCGCACGGCGTCCGAGGCGGCGGACAGCGCGTAGACGAACCCGGCGCACGCGGCGTTGAGGTCGTAGGCGCTCTTGGCCTTGATGCCGATCTGGTCGGCGACCTGGGCCGCGGCGTTCGGGATGCCGCCCTGCATGGTGCACGTGGCGACGATCACCTGGTCCACATCGGACGGTGCAAGGCCCGCGTCGGCGATCGCCTTGGCACCGGCCTCGACGGCCATGTTGACCACGGACTGGTCCTCGTCACCGAGGCGGCGGTGGATGATGCCGACGCGCTGCCGGATCCACTCGTCGTTGGTGTCGACGACCTTGGCCAGGTCGTCGTTGGTGACGATCCGGTTGCCCTGCGTGCTGCCGAAGCCGAGCAGCTTGGTGCCGGCCGGAGTGGGGTTCTGGGCAAGGCGGGGTCGCGTCACGCGTCGCTCCCGAGCAGGTCGGCGACCTTGTCCAGGTCGGCAGGGGTCTTAAGAGCGACGGCCTTGACGCCCTTGAGTTCGCGGCGCACCAGGCCGCTGAGGGTGCCGGCGGGCGGGAACTCCACCACGGCCTCGACACCGCGGTCGGCCAGCGCCGCCATGCAGCTGTCCCAGCGCACCGGGCTGGTCACCTGCGAGACGAGGCGGCCCACGATCTCGGCGGCGTCGGTGACGACCGCGCCGTCGGCGTTGGACAGCAGCGGCAGCGCGGCGTCGGTGGCGGTCACCTTCTCCGCGTGCTGGGCCAGGCTTTCCTGCGCGGGCGCCATGAAGCGGGTGTGGAAGGCGCCGGCCACCGGCAGCGGCCGCACCCGGGCACCGGCCGGCGGTTCGGCGGCGAGCTCTTCGAGGGCGGGCACCCGCCCGGCGGCGACGATCTGGCCCGCGCCGTTGCGGTTGGCAGGGTCCAGGCCGAGCCGTTCGAGGTGGGCGACCACGTCGTCCGCCTCGCCACCGAGCACGGCGGACATGCTGGTCGGCTCCAGCGCGCAGGCGGCGGCCATCTCCCGGCCGCGCACGGCGGCCAGCGCGACCGCGTCGTCGAAGGTCAGGGCGCCGGCGATGGCGGCGGCGGCCAGCTCGCCGACGGAATGCCCGGCGACCGGCGTGTCCGCCGGAACCGTCACCCGGCGGCGCAGCTCGTCCGCGGCGATCAGCGACAGCGCCACCACCAGCGGCTGGGTGACCGCGGTGTCCTTGATCTCGTCCGCTTCGGCGGTGGTGCCGAGGCGGAGCAGGTCAAGGCCGGTCGACTCGGACCAGGCGGCGATGCGTTCGGCGACGCCGTCCAGTTCGAGCCACGGGTTGAACATCCCTGGGGTCTGCGACCCCTGTCCGGGGGCTAGAAGCGCGATCACTCTTGCTACTGAACACGCCCGGGTGCGATCGACGTGATGTCGACAGAGACGAAGTCCGGACCGCAAAATTGTGGAGTGTCTACAAGTGGGGAGGTGAGGGACCCCTGCCTGGGGTCGAATTGTTGTCGGCTGTGTCCGGTTGGTGACTGATCGGTGAACCCGGTAAAGCCCTGTTGCGGCGCGTGATCACCGCGTCACCACAGGCCGCGGGACTTGGCCAGTCGGCCCACCGCGAGGCCGACGCGCAGGACGTGGGCGTCGCGGGCGTTGGACGGCGTGTGGCCGGTGAGTTCCGCCACTCGACGCAGTCGGTACCGGACGGTGTTGGGATGCACGTACAGCTGCCGCGCGCAGTTCTCCAGCACGCCGCCGACCTCCAGGTAGGTGTCGACGGTCTCCATCAGAGCGCCGCCGGCGTCCACCAGAGGCAGCACGATCCGCTCGACCAGCTGCCGCTCGGCCTCGGGGTCGCCGGCGAGCGCCCGCTCCGGCAGCAGGTCGCCGGAGGGCACCGGGCGCGGCGCGGTCGGCCACGCCACCACGGCCCGCAGCGCGGACATCGCATCGCCGGCCGATCGGTGGGCCTCGGCCAGGCTCGGCACGGTCGGCCCGACCACGACCGGCCCTTCGTCGAACGCCTCGGACAGCCGCTTGGCCGCATCCTCGTTGGCGCGCGCGTCGCCCGGCCCGCCGAAGACCACCACCAGCCGGGTGCCCTGCACGCCGAGCAGCACCGGGCAGCCGACCCGGGCCGCGCGGCTGCGCACCTGGTAGACGATGGTCGGCGGGTCGTCGGACGGGGCGTTGCCGACCAGCACCGTCGCCTCCGACGAGGGCTCCCAGCCGAGCGCGGCGGCGCGGGAGAGCAGTGACTCCTCGGCGTCGCCACGCACGATGCCGTCGACCACCAGCGCTTCCAGCCGCGCGTCCCACGCGCCGCGGGCCTCCGCCGCCGCAGCGTACGAGGTGGCGGCCGCGAAGGAGATCTCCCGCGTGTAGCGCAGGATCGACTCGGTCAGCAGGATGCGCTCGTGCTCCTCGACGGCCAGCTCCGGCAGCTGCTGCTCGAGCACGTCGATCGCCACCCGGACCAGCTCCAGGGTCTGCCGCAGGCTGACCCACCGGGACAGGTCCCGGGGCGCGGTGCGGAAGGCCTCGGCGGTCAGCCGGATCGCCTCGGTCGGGTCCTGCAGCCACGCCACGAAGTTGGTGGCGCCGGTCTGGGTCACCAGGAGCACGCTCGCCCGCTGGTCGGCGGGCAACCGACGGAACCACGGCAGCCGTTGTTCCATCGCGCTGACGCTGGCGCTGGCCAGCCCGCCGGTGCCCCGTTCGAGGCGGCGGAGTGTGGCAGCGGAGAGCTGACGCTGCGTACCGGTATCCCGCTCACCTGCGCGTTCGGTACTCATGCCTCCAGAATCGCACGCCGCCGATCAGTCCCGGCGGGCAGCGGCCGACCGTGCGGGCCGGCTCACAACGCGCCGGCGCTCGACCCGGGAAGACGGCGTTCCGGTACCGCCGAGGCTCGGGATGCCGTGGGATCGTCGCGGATGGTCGATCCCACGGTCGGGGCGGCCACCCGCGTCGGCATCGACCTGATCGAGGGAAATGAATCGCCCTTTCGAGGGGCCTGTCGCGGTTGCTGGTAAAGCCCTCGCAGGAAACGATCTCCGGCACACGCGAATCGGGTTTTGTTTCGTCGAGGAGAAATCAAGTGGGAGCTCTCCAGCAGGGACTCGCAGAGGCATGGGTCGCAATCGCGACCTTCGTCCCGAAACTGATCGTATTCCTAATCATCGTGCTGGTCGGCTGGCTGATCGCGAAGGCGGTCGCCAAGGCGATCCAGATCGTGTTCGCCCGTCTCGGTTTCAACCGGCTGCTGGCGAAGTCCGGGCTCGGCGAAATGACGTCGAAATCGAACATCGACATCGCCGGCCTGCTGGTGAAACTGGTCTACTACTTCATCCTGCTCATTTTCGTGCAGCTGGCGCTCGGCGTTTTCGGGCCGAACGCGATCAAAGACCTGATCGACACCGTGGTGCTGTTCCTGCCGCGGATCGTGGTGGCGATCGTGCTGGTGCTGGTGGCCGCGGCGATCGGCCGGGCCGTCGGCGACCTGATCCGCGGCGCGCTGGGCAACCGCCCGCTCGGGCCGGTGCTGGCCAAGATCGCCTTCGGGTTCATCGTCGCGCTCGGCGTGATCGCCGCGCTCAACCAGCTCGGCATCGCCCTCACCGTCACCACTCCGGTGCTGGTCGCGGCGCTGGCCGCGCTGGCCGGGGTGATCATCGTCGGCGTCGGCGGCGGCCTGATCAAGCCGATGCAGCAGCGCTGGGGCCGGTGGCTGGACAGCGCCGAGGCCCAGTTCTCCGCCGGCTCCACCGGCCCGGCGGCCCCAGGCAAGAACGGTGCGAAGCCGGAGACCACCGGCGACGCGGGCGTGAGCGGCCACGCGTGACCGCTCGCCGCGCCTGACCGAAGGTCGGGACTCACCCGGTGGGTGGGTCCCGGCCTTTTTCACGCACTTGGCCGTGGTCGCCTGAGCGCGATCGCGACACCATGAAGGAACGGATCAAGCCGGGAGGGTGATCAGTAGTGGCTTTGCCTCTCGTCTGGCTCGCGGACGTGTTGCGCGCGGCCGGGCTGACGGTGGTCGAAACCGATGGCTGGCGGGACCGGAGCGCCACGTCGGGGCCGCAGCCCGCGCCGGTCGGCGTGCTGGAACACCACACCGCGACCCCCGCGTCGTACGAAAACCCCGCGCCGAGCGTGCAGCTGTGCATCGACGGCCGCCCCGACCTGGCGGGACCGCTGTGCCACGCGGTGATCGGCTTCGACGGGGTCGTGCACATGATCGCCGCCGGGCGGGCCAACCACGCCGGCAAAGCGAAGGCCTCCGGGCCGAACCCGGAGGGCGACGGCAACACCCTCTACGTCGGGTTCGAATGGGACTACCAGGGCGTCGACCAAGGGCCCAGCCCCGAGCAGTACCGGGCGGCGCTCAAGGCGACCACCGCGGCGCTCAACCACCTCGGGCGCCCGATGGACGCCGCGCGCGGCCACAAGGAGACCAGCGTCACCGGCAAGATCGACCCAGGTCACGTCGACATGGACCAGTTCCGCGCCGAACTCGGGAACAAGGATGGGGAGGACGTGATGACTCCGGAGCAGGACGCGATTCTGCGACGCCTGGAACACGAGCTGCTCGGCCCGCGCGGGCCGAAGGGCGAGATCCAGGGCTGGCAGACCGAGGTCGGCCCGCGCACGATCGTCGCGATGCTCGTCGACCTCGTCAACGAGGTGGTGGCGAAGCAGCAGGCCCCGGCCGTTCCGGCGCAAGGGGCGGGCCCCGACGCGGAAGCGATCAAGGCGGCGTTCCAGGCGCTGCCGCCGGACCAGGCGGCGCCACTGCTGGCGGAACTGGTGCGAATCCAGCAAGGCCGCCAGCCCACACCCGAGCAGTACGCCCAGCGCCCCCAGGCGTAGCACCTGGTCAACCCTCGTGAGCACTTTGGAGCGCCATCGCACTCCAACGTGCTCACGAGACCTGACCAGCGAAAACGGAGCTGCAGCAGGAGGTTTCGGGCGGCGGTGTCGCGAATCCGGCCGGGCGGCGGAGTTCAGCCGCGCCTTGCGGCGCGGTGCTGGGCCCGCTGGTCGCGGCGGTTCTGGAGGCGTTTGACCAGGGCCGGCTGCTGCTGGAGCGCCTCGGGTTCGTCCAGCAGGCGGTTCAGCCGCTGGTAGTAGCGGTTCGGGGAGAAGCCGAAGCGCTCCTGGATGACCCGTTCCTTGTTGCCCTGGTAGTGCCAGTGCTCCAGCTCGAAGGCGAGGATGGCGCGATCGGTGTCGTTCATCCGGCGTGCCTCCTTCGAGTTTCTGTCGATCGAGTCTAACGGCCGGGGCACGCGTGTTCGATCGGCCATCCCGGTTCGACGCGCGAGAATTCCGTTGTCACTCACGGCAAACGCGCGGCGACGGCGCGTCGCAGGTGGATCAGGTGCCGGGCCAGCGCAAGCCCCGCCAGCAGCGCCAAGAGCACCGAGACGCCCGGCCACCCGAGTTGGGAGTAGGTGCGCACCCCGAGCCAGGAACCGAGGCTGCCGCCGAGGAACGCGCACGTCATGTAGGCCGCGTTGAGCCTGCCGCGCACCTCGGGGCGCAGCGCGAAGATCCGCACCTGGTTGGCGACCATGCCGGACTGCATCGCGACGTCGAGGAGCAGCGTGCCGATCACCAGGGCCGCCAGGCCGAGCGCTCCGCCGAGGCTGCCGACCGCGAGGACGGCGGCGGATGCGAGCACGCCGAGGATGCAGACGAGGTTGACCGGATCGGGCCCACGGCGGTCCGCCTGCCGTCCGGCCAGCGGCGTGCAGATCATGGTCGCCGCGCCGACCAGGGCGAGCGCCCCGACAGCCGACGTGCCAAGGCCGTACACCGGGCCTGTCAGCAGCAGCGCGACGCCGGTCCAGACGGCGGTGAAACCGGCGAAGATCGTCGCCTGGTAGAAGCAGGAGCGGCGTAGCTCGGGCTCGGTGCGCAGCAGTTTCAGCGACTCGGCCAGCAGTGCCGGATACCGCTGCCGGGATGACGGGACCGTCGTCGGCAGTGAAAAGGCCAAGGCAGTAGCGGCAAGCAGTGCGAGTGCCCCGGCCGCCACGTAGGGCGCTCGCCAGCCCAGCCATTCCCCGGTGGTTCCGCCGAACGCACGGGCCAGCAGCATCCCGCCGATCGAGCCGCTCAGCAGCACGCCGGTGACCGCCCCGCGCCGATCGTCGGCCACCAGCCCGGCCGCCATGGGAGCGAGAATGGGCGCGATCACGGTCGTCACGCCCACGAGAACGCTCGCGCCGACCAGGGGTGGCAGCGCGGCCGCGCTGCCGGCGGCGAGCAGGCCCAGCCCGGTGAGCCCGAGCAGGGCGACGATCAACGGGCGGTGCGGGAGCCGGTCGCCGAGCGGAACCAGCAGGAAGATCCCGAACGCGTAGCCCAACTGCGCCGCGGTCACCGCCAGCGCGGCCGATTCCGGCGACACGTGCAGGCCGCGGGCGATCAGCGGGCTGATCGCCTGCGGGAAGTAGATGTTGCCCACGGCCACGCCGCAGGTCAGCGCCAACAGCAGGACGAGCGGCCGACTCATGCCGGCGGGACTGCTTCCAGATGGCCGGGAGGCGCTGTCACTCGCGCAACGATCGTCGGTGCGAGGGCCAGGGCGCAACCGGATTTCCGGCGGGCCAGGTTGGATCAATCCTGTGATCCAACCCACGTATCGGGTGCGGAACAGATCTCCGGGCGCACGATGTTGAGCAGATCGAACGAAGTCGTGCGCTCCGGGGTCGGTGAAAATCCGAACCGGCGGTGAAAGTCCGCGAACCGGCGCCTCCACGCGGAGGCGTCGGCCGATCCGGTGGAATTCCGGGACCGACGGTGAAAGTCCGGATGAGAGGCAGCGCACGGGCGGCCGCAGTCGGCCGTCGGCGTGTCAGGCCGGCGGTCGTCGACGTCGGCTTCCCGCGTGTACCCCCGGTGCGTTCGCATCCGGTGGGAGGAGCGGGCGTGCAGGCAATCGCGGAATGGGTGCTCGACAACGGGTTCACCGTGCTGGGCCAGAAGATCTCCTGGGCGGAACTGGTCGGGCAGCTGTGCGCGCTCGCAGTCGTCTTCCTCGCGCAACGCAGAACCCTCGCGACCTGGCCGGTGCAGGTGTCCGCGACGGTGCTGCTGTTCGCCGTCTACGCCTCCGCCCACCTGGGCGGGCTGGCCATCCGGCAGGTCATGATCCTGCTGATCTCGTTCTACGGCTGGTGGGCCTGGAACCGGCGCAGCGACCCGGTTTACGGCGTCGTGGTGCGCAAGGCCAGCGCCGTGGAACGGCTCGCACTTGTCGCCGCGCTGGCGCTGGGCACCACCGCATTCGCGCTGCTGCTGTCCGCGTTGGACGCCTCGTGGGCCCCGTGGCCGGACTCCTGGATCTTCATCGGCACCCTGGTCGCGTTCTGGGCGCAGGGCCGCGGCCTCGTCGAGTTCTGGCTGGTCTGGCTGGCCGTCGACGCGGTCGGCGTGCCGCTGCAGATCGCCTCCGGCCTGTACTTCAGCGCGGCGATCTACGTGGTCTTCGCGGCGCTGGTGATCCATGGCTGGTGGAGCTGGAACCGCACGGCACGCGTCCAGCGCACCCGGGAGAGCGCTGCGGTCGGGAGCTGACCGCTGACCTTCGGTCACCCGTGCGGGCATCGGCACGGCCTGTTCACGAGGCGGCCATTTTCGAGCGCTCCGCCGTTCGGTCACCCGGGCGAAGATCATGCCGATCAACGCCCGTGGTGAGGAGCTCAGGTGTCCGGAAATCCGTTGTCCCGTCGATCGGTCCTGGTGGGCGGGGCCGTGCTCGCCGCCGCTGCTCCCGCCCTCCCGGCCTCGGCGGCGGAGCTTCGCGGTGTCGGAAGGCCGACCCGGCCCGGCGAGTTGTTCACCCTCGGCGTCGCCTCCGGCGAGCCGCTGCCGCACGGCGTGGTGCTTTGGACGCGGCTGGCTCGTGAGCCGCTCGCCGAGGACGGTCTCGGTGGGATGCCGGACAAGGAGATCAAGGTCGACTGGGAGGTCGCCACCGACGAGCGGTTCAGGCACGTCGTGCAGCACGGGCACGTCGACGCGGTGCCGCGGTCGGCGCACAGCGTGCACGTCGAGGCCAACGGCCTGCGGCCCGGGACGGAGTACTTCTACCGGTTCCGCGCACGGGGCGAGCTCTCGCCGGTCGGCCGCACTCGCACCGCCCCGGCGCCGGGCGCGCTCGGCGATCTGACCATGTGCTTCGCCTCCTGCGCGCACTACGGCGAAGGCTTCTTCACCGCCTACCGCCGGATGGCCGAGGACGAGCCGGGCCTGATCCTGCACCTGGGCGACTACCAGTACGAATACGCCGGCAACCCGAGCAAGGACGTGCGCGAGGTGCACGGCCCGGAGACGGTCACGCTGGCCAACTACCGGCAGCGGCACGCCCAGTACAAGACCGACCCGGATCTCCAGCTCGCGCACTCGGTGGCCCCCTGGCTGGTCGTCTTCGACGACCACGAGGTGGAGAACAACTGGGCCGACGAGATCCCGGAGGCGAAGTCCGAGACGCAGGGGCAGGCGTTCCTCCAGCGGCGCCGCGACGCCCTGCAGGCCTACTACGAGAACATGCCGCTGCGGTGGGAGTCGATGCCCAACGGCATCAACATGCAGCTCTACCGGCGTCGCGCCTGGGGTTCGCTGGCGAACTTCCACATGCTCGACACCCGCCAGTACCGCGACGACCAGGCGTACGGCGACGGCAACAAGCCGGACGGCCCGGACCTGCACGTGCCCCGGCGCACCATCACCGGAATCGACCAGGAGGGGTGGCTGCTGGACGGGCTGCGCGAATCCCGGGCTCGATGGGACGTGCTCGGCCAGCAGGTCTGGTTCGCCCAGATGGACCACGATCCGGGCCCGGCGAAGGTGCTGCCGATGGACGCCTGGGACGGCTACCAGGCGTCGCGCCAGCGGGTCAAGGCGGGTTTCGACGCCGCCCGCAACGTCGTGGTGCTGACCGGCGACGTGCACTCGCACTGGGCCGCCGACATCAAGGCCGACTTCGACGACCCGGACTCGCGCAACGTCGCCGTGGAACTCACCACCACTTCGATCACCTCCGGCCGGGACGGCGCGGAGACGAACGAGGGCGGCGACAAGATCAAGGCCGCCAACGAGCACGTGCACTTCTACAGCGCCCGCCGCGGCTACGTGCGAACCCGGATCACGCCGAACCAGGTCCGCGCCGACTACCGGGTGCTGCCCTACGTCTCCAAGTCCGGCGCCCCGGCGACGACGGCGGCCAGCTTCGTCACCCAGGACCGCGACCCAGGTCTGCACGCGGTCTGACCCCGCGTCCGACGAGCCGCGGGGCGCCCGCCACCTGGCGAGCGCCCCGCGCCGGTCACGTCCCGATCAGGCGACGCCTGGATCGGAGGTCTGCGGCCCCGCGGCCTGGACGTCGTCCAGCCGGTAGCGCCGGGTCGCCTCGACCACCTTGGACTTGTCCACCTGACCGGTGCGGGCCAGCGCGGCCAGCGTCGCGACCACCGTGGACTCCGCGTCCACCAGGAACACCCGTCGCGCGGCCGGCCTGGTGTCGGAGAACCCGAACCCGTCGGCGCCGAGGCTGATCATGTCGCCGGGCACCCACGGCCGGATCAGGTCCGGCACCGCGCGCATCCAGTCGCTGACCGCGACCACCGGGCCGGCGGCCTGCGACAGCGCCCGGGTCACGTGCGGCACCTGCGGCTCGGCCTCCGGGTGCAGCAGGTTGTGCCGGTCGGCGGCCTCCGCCTCGCGCCGCAGCTGCGACCAGGACGTCGCCGACCACACGTCGGCCTGCACGCCCCACTCCTCGGCCAGCATCTGCTGCGCCTTCAGCGCCAGCGGCATGATCACGCCCGACGAGAGGATCTGCGCCCGCGGCCCGGCGCCGCCCGGCGCGGCCTGGTACCGGTACAGGCCGCGCAGCAGTCCGTCGACGTCCAGGTCGGCCGGCTCGGCCGGCTGCTGGTACGGCTCGTTGTAGATCGTCAGGTAGTAGAAGACGTCCTCGGCGTCCTCGCCGAACATCCGCCGCAGGCCGTCCTTGACGATGTGCGCCACCTCGAACGACCACGCCGGGTCGTAGGCGATCACCGCGGGGTTCGTCGCGGCGATCAGCTGCGAGTGGCCGTCGGCGTGCTGCAGGCCCTCACCGGTCAGCGTGGTCCGCCCGGCGGTGGCGCCGAGCACGAACCCGCGCGCCATCTGGTCGGCCGCCGCCCAGAAGCTGTCGCCGGTGCGCTGGAAGCCGAACATCGAGTAGAAGACGTAGACCGGGATCATCGGCTCGCCGTGCGTGGCGTAGCTGGAGCCCGCCGCGGTGAACGACGAGGTCGAGCCGGCCTCGTTGATGCCCTCGTGCAGGATCTGGCCCTGTTGGCTCTCCCGGTAGGCCAGCATCAGCTGGTAGTCCACCGGCGTGTAGAGCTGGCCCAGCGGGTTGTAGATCTTCTGCGACGGGAACATCGAGTCCATGCCGAACGTGCGGGCCTCGTCCGGGATGATCGGCACGATCCGCGGCCCGATCTCGGGATCCTTGGCGAGGTCCTTGAGCAGCCGGACGAACGCCATCGTGGTGGCGACCTCCTGCTTGCCGGAGCCGCGCCGGACCACCTCGTAGACCTTGTCGCCGGGCAGTACCAGCGGCTTGGCCTTCACCCGCCGCTCCGGCAGGTAGCCGCCCAGCTGCCGGCGCCGGTCCTGCAGGTACTGGATCTCCGGCGAGTCCTGCCCGGGGTGGTAGTACGGCGGCAGGTAGGGGTCGAGGTCCTCGTCGCTGATCGGGATCCGGAGGCTGTCCCGGAACAGCTTCAGGTCGTCCAGCGTCAGCTTCTTCATCTGGTGGGTGGCGTTGCGGCCCTCGAAGTGCGGGCCGAGGCCGTAACCCTTGATCGTCTTGGCGAGGATCACGGTCGGCTGGCCGTGGTGCTCGGTGGCCGCCTTGTAGGCCGCGTAGACCTTGCGGTAGTCGTGGCCGCCGCGGCGCAGGCCCCAGATCTGATCGTCGGTGAGGTGCTTGACCATCTCCTTGGTGCGCGGGTCGCGGCCGAAGAAGTGCTCCCGGACGAACGCCCCGTCGTTGGCCTTGTAGGTCTGGTAGTCACCGTCCGGGGTGGTGTTCATCAGGTTCACCAGGGCGCCGTCGCGGTCGGCGTGCAGCAGCCCGTCCCACTCGCGGCCCCAGACCACCTTGATCACGTTCCAGCCCGCGCCGCGGAAGAACGCCTCCAGCTCCTGGATGATCTTGCCATTGCCGCGGACCGGCCCGTCGAGCTGCTGCAGGTTGCAGTTGATCACGAAGGTGAGGTTGTCCAGCCCCTCGTTGGCCGCGACGTGCAGCAATCCGCGCGACTCCGGCTCGTTCATCTCGCCGTCGCCGAGGAACGCCCACACGCGCTGCCGGCTGGTGTCCTTGATGCCGCGGTCGTGCAGGTAGCGGTCGAAACGCGCCTGGTAGATCGCGTTCATCGGCCCCAGCCCCATGGACACCGTGGGGAACTCCCAGAAGTCCGGCATCAGCCGCGGGTGCGGGTAGGACGGCAGGCCGCCGCCGGGTCCGGCGTGCGAGTACTCCTGGCGGAACCCGTCGAGCCGATCGGCGGGCAACCGGCCCTCCAGGAACGCGCGGGCGTAGATGCCGGGGGAGGCGTGGCCCTGGATGTAAAGGTGATCACCACCACCCGGGTGGTCTTTGCCGCGGAAGAACCAGTTGAAGCCGACCTCGTAGAGGCTGGCGGAGGATGCGAAGGACGAGATGTGGCCGCCGACACCGATGCCCGGCCGCTGCGCGCGGTGCACCATCATCGCGGCGTTCCACCGCATCCAGGCCCGGTAGCGGCGTTCGGTCTCCTCGTCGCCGGGGAACCACGGCTCCTGCTCGGTGGGAATGGTGTTGACGTAGTCCGTGCTGGTCAGCGAGGGGACACCGACACCGGATTCGCGGGCGCGCTGGAGCAGCCGCAGCATCAGGTAGCGGGCGCGCTGCTGCCCGTTGGCCGACAGCACCGAGTCGAAGGACTGCAACCACTCCTCGGTCTCCTGCGGATCGATGTCCGGAAGGTGGGAGGCGAGACCGTCCCGGATGACCCGCACCCGCTGCGCGGGCATGGGCGTGTCGTTGTTGAGCGGGGACAAGGGAACTCCTCGACTACGTCGTGGACCTGGCAGGGTGTCGAACAGTGATATCCGACACCCTCATGGTCCACCATCTTGGCTGCCGATGCGTACACCGGCGGCGGGTCGAGAGCGAACCAGGCTGTTGATGTCGTGCCGGTCGGTCTAGAGTCGGACCCCAACGCGTTGCTACGGCGTGTCGTGTCGTCAGCAGTTGCGCGGGTGGCGGTCGGCAGTGTTCGCTATCCGCCAGATCTGGAAGGTGTGCGGCGTCGAAGGGTCGCCGCACCGGTGCATTGGAGGAGTGAGCAAACCGTGGTCGCCGCGGGAGACGCCGGTAAAGGCGAAGCCGACGTCGCCGAGAGGCTCGACATCGAGCCGGAGATGGTTGTCCAGGAGTTCGGCTGGGACGAGGACGTCGATGACGACGTCCGAGCCGCGATCGAGGAGCGTTGCGGGAGCGAACTCCTCGACGAAGATGCCGATGAAGTGGTCGATGTCGTGCTGCTGTGGTGGCGTGAAGACGACGGCGACCTGACGGACACGCTTCTCGATGCCATGACGCCACTGTCCGATGAAGGGGTCATCTGGGTACTGACTCCCAAGACCGGCCGGGAGGGCTACGTCGAGCCGGCCGACATCTCAGAGGCGGCATCGACGGCGAACCTCGCCCAAACCGGGAAGGTCAGCCTCGGAGAGGGCTGGATGGGTACGAGGTTGGCCTACCGCCGGGCAAAAGCCCGGCGCTGATCGGCCGTCGAAAGTCGCTGTGCGCATGTCCACCCCGTGGGCACCGGTGCTCGCCATCGGTGCCCACGGCGGTCGGGTCGGTGTAGGTTCGGCGATGACAAGGTCACGTCGATCAGGAGGATTCCTCATGACGGTCGAGGTCGGTGCGCAGGCGCCGGACTTCACGTTGCCGGACTTCAACAAGGAAAAGGTCTCGCTGGCCGACTTCCGCGGCAAGAAGAACGTGCTGCTGGTCTTCTACCCGTTCGCGTTCAGCGGGATCTGCCAGGGCGAGCTGTGCCAGGTCCGGGACGACCTCGGTGACTTCCAGAACGACGACGTCCAGGTGCTCGGCGTGTCGGTCGACTCGCCGTTCGCTCTCAAGGCTTGGGCGGAGAAGGAGGGTTACACCTTCCCGCTGCTGTCGGACTTCTGGCCGCACGGCGAGATCGCCAAGGCCTACGGCGTGTTCAACGAGGCGGCCGGCATGGCCAACCGCGGCACGTTCCTGATCGACACCGAGGGCAAGGTCCGCTTCGCCGAGGTGAACCAGCCGGGCGAGGCCCGCGACCAGGACGTCTGGAAGAAGGCGCTCGCCGAGCTCAAGGCGTGATCGAACGCGAAGAGCGGAGTGGTGGCCGACCGGGTGCCGAGCACGGCGCAAAACACCGGTAGGGTATCCGAGGTGTGATCCGATCGGATGAACCCGGAAGGCCACCAACAGGGCGCATAGCTCAGCGGAAGAGCACTTGCCTTACAAGCAAGGGGTCGTAGGTTCGAACCCTACTGCGCCCACCCACCGGACATTGGATCCATGTCGTCGGCGTCGCGGTGTTGGCGTTCTGCCACGTGCGGCGCTCGTGTTTTTCCGGCGACGGCAGACCATTGCGGTTTTCCAGTTCGCCGTCCCGTCTCGTTTAGTTCGACGATGCCTGATCCACGGAGAATCCGGCTCTGTCCCGATTTCGATGGGGACGGTCGTGTCAGCGATCTGACGCATTCCAAGTAGGTCGCGAACCCGCGCGCATTCATCCGCGCGGCCTCCCCGCGGTGCAATCGCGCCATCGCCGCTGCCTGCCGCTCCACGACCACCGTCTCGCTGGCGGAAGCATCTGTCTGGAGGTGGCAGCGGCGCGGGATCGTAACTTTACCAACTGGATGGTAAAGTTACTTGCATGAGACCGAGTTCGAAGACGACGATCCTCGAGGCCGCGCGGCGGGTCGCCGAGCACAGCGGGATCGGCGGCCTGACCTTGGACGCCGCCGCTCAGGAGGCGGGGTTGAGCAAGCCCGGCCTGATGTACCACTTCGCTGGCAAGGAACAGCTGCGGGTGGCCGTGGCCGAGTACATCACCGCGAACTGGGAGGAGGCGATGCTGGCCGAGCTGGGCAAGCCCTTCGATGAGGCGACCGCCGCCGAGCGGGTCCGTGCCTACTGCCGCGTCGCCGCCGACGTGGCCGGCGGCAAGGCGGATCTGGCGATCTTCGTCGACTCCATGCACGAGGAGTCCTGGCTCGCGCCGTGGCGTGCGCTGCTGCGCCGGTGGCTGGAAGAACCCGCTCCGCTAGCGCAATCCGCTCCGGACTCCCGGTCTGTCGACATGGCCGTGGCCAGGCTGGCCGCGGACGGGTTGTGGATGGCCGACGCGAGTGGGACCTCCGGCTACGACCAGGCCATGCGAGCGGCGGTCGTCGCCAGGATCGAGCGGCTGGCCACCGGGATGGAGCAGGAGGAATGAACAAGTGGCTGCTCCTCGGCGTCGCGATCGCGCTGGAAGTCGTCGGCACGTTGTCGCTGAGGGCGATGGAGGGGTTCGCGCACCCGTGGTGGCTGCTGCCCGTGGTGATCGGATACGTCGGCGCCTTCTACCTCGTGGCGAAGGTGCTGGCCACCGGCATGGCGGTCGGAGTGGTTTACGGGATCTGGGCCGCCTCCGGTGTGGCGCTTACGGCGGTCTTCGGAGCCATCATCTTCGGCGACCCGCTGACCTGGGTGATCGGGCTGGGCATCCTGCTGATCATCGGCGGGGTTCTGCTGGTCGAGCTGGGTTCGCAGCGGGCCGAGCGCGAGCGGCACCGGACGGGCGAGCCGCGAGCCGCGCTGAGCACCCCGGGAGGTGAGTGACCATGACGTGGCTGCTGCTCGTCGGAGCCATCGGGCTGGAGACCGCCGCGACCCTGTCGATGAAGGTCTCGGAAGGTTTCACCAAGAAGGCCTGGATCCTGCCGGTCGTGCTGGGTTACGTCGGTGCGTTCTCGCTGCTCGGCGTCGTGCTGGGGCAAGGCATGCCGGTCGGAGTCGCCTACGGGATCTGGGCCGCGAGCGGTGTCGCGCTCACCGCGATCCTCGGCCGTGTCATCTTCCGCGACCCGCTGACGTGGATCATGTCGGCCGGTGTCGCGCTCATCATCGGCGGAGTGCTGGTAGTCGAACTCGGTGCGCAGGCGGCGCACTGATCCCCTTGGCACGAGGAGGAATCCCATGTCGACAGTCACCGAGGATCCCCGATTCCCCAAGGCCGGATTCACCGAACCCTCTCCTCGCGGGTTCCTCTACCTCGGAAGACCACGGGCGGATTCGCCGTCTCGCCGCGCCCGCGTTCAGTCCGAAGATGATGGCGGTCTACCGGACGGGAATCGAGCAGATCACGAACCGGGCGGCGGGCATGGGCCGATTCGACCTGATGTCCGAGGTGGCCGCGCCGTTGCCGATCGAGGTGATCTCCAAGCTGCTCGGGATCCCCGAGCAGGCTTCGGAGCCGTTCCGGGAATTCGGCAGGATCGTCGCGAGCTCGCTGGACGGTGTCGAAACGTGGGAGACCGCTCGCAAGCTCGGCCCCGCGCCCCGGGCGCTCGAGGAGTTGTTCGCAGAGCTGATCACGCGGCGCGCCGCCGATCCCGGTGAGGACGTGCTGAGCGGACTGGCCGCCGGCCTCGACGCCGATCGGATCTCCCCGCGCGAGGCACTGGCTCTGAGCCGCATCCTGCTCATCGCCGGTTTCGAGACCACGGTCAACCTGATCGGGAACGGGATGCTCGCGCTGCTCGACCGTCCCGAGCAGTGGGCGTTGCTGGGGGAGAAGCCGGAACTCGCGCACGGGGTGGTGGAGGAGACGCTTCGCTACGACCCGCCGGTGCAGGCCACCCTCCGCTACGCCCGTGAGGACGTTCACCTCGCGGGACGCCGGATTGCCGAGGCCGAGCCGGTTTACGTGCTGACCGGTGCGACCGGCCGGGATCCCGCGGTGTTCCCGGATCCGGATCGGTTCGACATCACCAGGTCGCCGAGCGCCGATCACCTCGCGTTCGGTTCGGGGCCGCACTACTGCCTCGGTGCGCCGCTCGCCCGGCTGGAGGGCGAGGTGTTCTTCGAGGCGGTCGCTCGGCGCCTGCCCGGGCTGGTCAGGGACGGCGATGCGCCGCACCGGCGGTTGATGGCGTTGCGCGGTCTCGGCGAGCTGCCGGTGCGGCTCGGCTGACCCGTGAGTCGCGGTCCGGGCTCCGGGTGATGAACGTCAAAACGGCTCCTCCCAAGGCTGGGAGGAGCCGCTTTGCGTTATTGAGCCGCTAGTGCTCGTGCGCGATCGCTCAGAGCGGGCGAACGCTGCTGGCCTGCGGGCCCTTCGGGCCCTGCGTGACCTCGTAGCTGACCTGCTGGTTCTCCTCCAGGCTACGGAAGCCGGACGAGTCGATCGCCGAGTAGTGGACGAACACGTCCGCGCCGCCGTCGTTGGGGGCGATGAAGCCGAAGCCCTTTTCGGCGTTGAACCACTTGACGGTTCCCTGTGCCACTGCTGTCTCCTCTGGTGGAACTGAAGGCGGGCTGCCACCTTTGCGGCAACCCGGGCCGTAGTTTCAGACGGCTACCACTTCAGCTGAACCAAAGGGAGAAGCTCGCCCGCAACTCGTCCTGCGAGCGTGCGAAAACACGAACTCAGAATTCAATACGACCGCAGTCAGCCTAGCACCTCCGGACGTCGTCGGGCACGCAACGACCAACCGGTCTGGTGGAGATTTCGCCAACGGCTGATCGGCGGGTGGCTGGATGATGTGGGCGTGGATGTGATTGGACGGGATGAGCTGCTTGGGGTGGCCGAGGCGCTTGAGCGGCTTGCCGGCGTTTCGACTGGTGGTGACTGGCGAGTTGGGGGCTTGCTCGCCACCCGGCCCGAGGTCGTCGCCGATCTCGGTGATGGCTTGACGGAGCACGTGGCCGAGGCGCGGGCCGGGAGTGCTCGGTGGATCGCCGCTCTTTCGCCTGCTCTGGCCGGGCCTCTTGCCGCTTGGCTCCGGTCGGCCGCTCAGGTGGAGCCCGTCGATGCCGCGGCTTTGGCGTTCGCTCGTGCTCTGCGGCGTCGGCTTCCCGGTGTCGGCGGATCATCGTCAACTCGTGGTTGACGCGACCAGATCGTCAACCTATGGTTGACGCATGGACAAGGTGCAGATTTCCAACCACGTTTCGCTCGACCAGTTGATCCAGGGCATCAAGAAGGGGCGCACCGACGCTCTCGACCAGCTCTCCGATGCCGTCATCGCCGGCGAGCACCTCGGAGAGGTCGCCGATCATCTGATCGGTCACTTCGTCGACCAGGCCCGGCGGTCCGGCGCTTCCTGGACCGAGATCGGGAAGAGCATGGGCGTCTCGAAGCAGGCCGCCCAGAAGCGGTTCGTGCCGAAGGCCGACTCCGGCGGCCTCGACCCGAGCCAGGGATTCGCCCGGTTCACCGACCGGGCGCGGAATGTCGTGGTGCTGTCGCAGGCCGAGGCGCGCACCTCGGGCAGTGCCGAGATACGGCCCGAGCACCTGGTGCTGGGGCTGCTGGGCGAGCCGGAGGGGCTCGGCGCGAAGGCGATCGCCGCTCAGGGCGTGTCGCCGGACGCCGTCCGGGAGTCCGTGGCCGAGGCGCTGCCGCCTGCCGTCGACGAGGTGCCGCAGCTCATCCCGTTCGACGCCTCGGCGAAGAAGGCGCTCGAGCTGACCTTCCGGGAGGCGTTGCGGCTGGGGCACAACTACGTCGGCACCGAGCACATCCTGCTCGCGCTGCTGGAGAACGAAGACGGCACCGGCGTGCTCTCCGGGCTTGGCGTCGAGAAAGCCGCCGCCGAAGCCAACATCACCGCTGCGCTCGACGCGATCATGGCCGCGCGCGAGGAGTGAGCCACCTGGCGGCGAAGCCCGTTGGCCTGCGGGGAGGCCAACGGGCTTCGCGTCGTTCGCGGGAGCTGCGCGCCCGCCGGTTTCGCCTCGCCCGACGCCGGGCAACCGCTGATGATGGCAGTCGGGTGCCGGTGAAGGGATCGATCATGGGTGGCGAGGAATCCGCGGTGGGTCGGGCTCGGTTGGCCGAGGAGATCCGCACGTTGCGCGCGCGGCGGCAGCAGCTGGTCGACGAGCTGAGGCAGAGCGACGAATCCGGCGACCGGGGCGACGCCGCGCAGGAGTTGCAGGGCGGCGACGAGGTCGTCGCGATCGACGATCGCATCACCGAGTTGGAGGGAATCCTTGCCGGCGGGCCGCCCGAGGTTCAGGGCTTGGCGGCCGGCACCGAGGTGACCTTGCGGCTGCCCGACGGCACGGCGCAGGACTTCCAGGTCGTGGCGATCCCGGAGGAGATCGCCGAGGGCGAGGAGGACACGACGTTGACCTCCGACAGCCCGCTGGGCCTGGCGTTGGCCGGTAGCCACCCAGGGGAGACGGTCAGCTTTCCGACGCCGGAAGGCAAAACGCGCGTCGAGGTCCTCAGCATCCGGCCGCCGGGCTGAGCTCGCTCCACAATGGATAATCAAATTCGCCGCTGCGCATCAGCGCGCGCCGCTGCTCACCGATCGCCGGCTGCTGTGCTGCCCGACGAGCCCGGCAGCGCTGCCGGGCACGCCACGGTGCTGCGCTGAGCTTGTGAAGGGTGTCTCCCGCTCGGCGGGAGACACCCTTCGACCGCTCACGACGCGGCGACCACCTCGGTGGATTCCAGCGACTTGAGCAGTTCGGCTTGGCGCCGGCGGTAGGTCGCGACGTTCGCCAGCTTGATCTCCTCGTAGCCGCGGACGACGTCCGGCAGTTCGGCCAGCTCCAGGACCGCCGGGTGCTCCGGCGTCGCCAGGGCCTTGGCGATCGTCGTCCGGTACTCGTCGACCAGTTCCCGCTCGACGCGGCGGACCTTGGCGTAGCCGAACGGGTCCAGGCGGGTGCCGCGGATCTTCCGCGCCGCGCGCAGCACCCGCAGCACGTTGCCGAACCAGGGGCCTAGGCTGATCTTCCGCTTCATGCCGAGCGCGCGGAGCACCGGCGGGTGCAGCCGGAACGCGAACCGGGAGCCCGCGCCGAACTGGGCTTCGATGTCGGCCAGCAGCCGCTCGTCGAGCGAGAGCCGGGCGACCTCGTACTCGTCCTTGTAGGCCATCAGCTTGTAGAGGTTGCGGGCCACCGCCTCGGTCACCGCGTCCTCACCGTGGCCGCGCACGTTCTCGACGAACTCCGCGTAGGCCCGCGCGTAGTTCTCGTCGTGGTAGTCGACGAGGTCGGGAATCCGGATGTCCAGCAGCCGCGCCAGTTCCGAGCCCTCTGCGGCCCTGACCAGCGCCCGTACTCGCCGCGCCGCCGCGCTGGGCTCGCGCGGCGCCGGCGGTGGCGGGGTGATCTCGGCCTGCAGCGCCTCCGGGGCCGCGATCGCCTGGCGGCCACGGCGGAACGCCTGGATGTTGGCCGCCACCGCCGTTCCGTTGAGCTCGATCGCGCGCTCGATGCTCTCGGCCGACAGCTGCAGCGAACCGGCCTGGTACGCCGCGCCGAGCTGCAGGATGTTGGCGAACTGGTCGTCGTCGAACAGCTGCTCGGCGAGGCCGCGCGCATCCAGGTAGAACGCCCGCGCGGTGGCGTCGTCGAGGGTGGCGCGGATGCCGGACTGCACCGGGAACGAGACGGCGGTGTCCACGACCATCCGGCCGGTCGGGACCTCGGTGGTGGACACCACCGCCGTCGTCCGGTCGGCGTCGGCCGCGGCGAGGTGCACCGGGTCGGCCGCCACCAGCAGATCGCAACCCAGGTACAGGTCGCATTCGCCGGCTGCCAGTTTCGGCGCCTGCGCAACGGGTTCCGCGGTGATCTTGAGGTCGGATACCACCGCGCCGCCCTTCTGCGCGAGGCCGATCTGGTCGAGCGTGCGGACCTGACGGCCGTCGATCACCGCCGCCGTGGCGAGGATCTGCGTGACCGTGACGACACCGGTGCCGCCGATGCCGGTGATGCGGACGGTGAAGTCACCGGTTCCGCGCCCGGGCTCGGGCAGCTCGTCGGCGCTGACCTCGCTGATCTCGCGGCGCACCGTGCGGCCGCTGGGCACCACGGACAGGAACGACGGGCAGTCGCCGGCCAGGCAGGAGTAGTCGACGTTGCAGGAGGACTGGTGGATCTGGGTCTTGCGGCCGAATTCGGTCGACACCGGCTGCACGGACAGGCAGTTGGACTTCGCGCCGCAATCCCCGCAGCCCTCGCAGACCCGCTCGTTGATCAGCACCTTCTCCGGCGGCGTCGGCTGCTTGCCCCGGCGGCGCTTGCGGCGCTTCTCGGCCGCGCACTCCTGGTCGTGGATCAGCACCGTCACGCCGGGCACGGCGGCCAGTTCTTCTTGCGCGTGCAGCAGATCGTCGCGGTGCCGGACCTCGACGCCGCGGGGCAGCTTGCCGGTCAGCCGCTTCGGCACGTCGCTGGTGATGATCACCTTGGCGACGCCCTCCAGCAGCAGCACCTCGGCCAGCCGCGCCAGCGGCAGAGCGCCGACCGCGTCCTGGCCGCCGGTCATCGCCACGGCCGAGTTGTGCAGCAGCTTGTAGGTGATGTTGACCCCGGCGGCGACCGCCGCCCGCACGGCGAGGCTGCCGGAGTGGGTGAAGGTGCCGTCGCCGATGTTCTGCACGAAGTGCTCGGTGCCGACGAACGGGGCCATGCCGATCCACTGGGCGCCCTCGCCGCCCATCTGCGTGATGCCGACGACGTCGCCGACCTGGTCGGCGTCCATGAACAGCGCCATCGTGTGGCAGCCGATCCCGGCACCCACCACCGTCCCGTCCGGCACCTTCGTCGACGAGTTGTGCGGGCAGCCCGAGCAGAAGTACGGCGTGCGCGCCAGCAGCGGGACGGCGATGCGCTCGCGGCGGCGGCGCTGCCGCCAGGCGTTGACCGGCTCGACCTCGCCGTGCACGGTCAGCCGCCCGGCCAGGCCCTTGGCGATGCGGTCCGGGTCGAGCTCGCCGAGCTCGGTGAACAGCGTGCCGCCGTCCGGGCCTTTCTTGCCGTGGACGGCCGGGGCGTCGGGGTGGCCGTAGAGGATCTCCTTGATCGCCGTTTCGAGGAACGAGCGCTTCTCCTCGACCACGACGATCTCGGTCAGCCCGGTCGCGAAGTCACGGATCTGGTGCGGGTCGAGCGGGTAGATCGCGCCGAGCTTGAGCAGCCTGATCCCGTAGCGGGCCAGCTCCGCGTCACCGAGGCCGAGCGCGCGCAGCGCCTGCCGGATGTCCAAATAGGACTTACCGGCCGCCACGATGCCGATCCGGTCCGCCGGGCCCGAGCGCACCACCCGGTTGACGCCGCTGCGCCGGAGGTACTCCACGGCCAGCGGCAGGCGCCGGTTGTGCAGGCTGTGCTCCAACCCGGCGAGCTCGGCGCCGAGCAGGCGGGCGCTGGGGCGGTGCGAGTACGGCTTGAGCTCGGCCGGGATCTCGGGCGCGGCCCAGTCCGGCGTCACGACCGCCGTGCCGGCCGCATCCGCGACGTTGGCGACCACCTTGATCGACGTCCACAACCCGCTGGCCCGCGACAGTTCCACCGCGTGCAGCCCGAAATCGAGCAGGTCCTGCGAGTCCGCCGGGTAGAGCACCGGCATCGCCAGGTCCGCGAGCGCCGCCTCCGAGGCCGCCGGAACCGTCGAGGACTTCGCGTTCGGGTCATCGCCGATCAACGCGACCGCGCCGCCGCGTGGATTCGTGCCCGCGAGGTTGGCGTGGCGCAGCGCATCGCTGGCCCGATCCAGGCCCGGCGCCTTGCCGTACCAGACGCCGACCACGCCGTCCGGGCGCTGCGTGCCGAGCCCTTCGGTGAGCTGGCTGCCCAGCACCGACGTCGCGGCCAGCTCCTCGTTCAGGCCCGGCTGGTGGACCACGTCGTGCTCGGCGAGCAGCTTCGCGCGGCGGGCCAACTCCAGGTCGAACCCGGCCAGCGGCGAACCCTCGTAGCCGGAGACGAATGCCGCGGTGCGCAGCTCGTGGCGGCGGTCGTGCCGGATCCGGTCGAACAGCAACCGCACCAGGGCCTGCACTCCGGTCACGTAGACGGTGCCCGACTCCTGGAGGTAGCGGTCGTCCAGGGTGAAGGCGGCCATTTCGAACTCCCTCGGTCGGGCACGCGGATCGTGATCGCCGCCACTTCAGCGGATGGCCTGTGTGGCGCACAACACCGAGACCCGAAACTGCGAGAAGCACGCAAACTTCGGTGGTGCAGACGGCGTCAGACGCCCGAATTTTGCGTAACATCGCGATCCATGGCCGACCCGACGCTCGACGCGACAGATCACGAAATCCTCGCTCTGCTGCACGAGGACGCGCGGCGGACGTTGTCGGACATCGCCGGCCGGGTGACGCTTTCGACGGCCGCCGTGAAGCGGCGGATCGACCGGATGGAGGAGGCCGGGGTGATCCGCGGGTACACCGTGCAGGTGGATCACGCGAAGCTCGGCTGGGCCGTCGAGGCGTTCATCGAGCTGCGGTTCCTGGGCACCAGCGGCGTGGACGAGATCATCCAGACGACGACCCGGATGCCCGAGGCGCAGGCGGTGTTCACGATCGCGGGCGACCCGGATGCGCTGGTGTGGCTGCGGGTCCGGGACATGGCGCACCTGCAGCGCACCATCGACGAGATCCGCCGGAGCCACCGGGTCACCAGCACCAAGACCCTGATCGCGCTGGACTCCTGGCAACGCGGTCGCCGCTGATCGGAACCTATTTCCAAACTCGTTTTGGGTGGCGGGTGCGGGTAGCGGCCCCCCTGCGGGATTTACCGTCGCCTTCTCGCTGTGGGATCCCCGACATCATGTATGCCCAATACACCACGTCGGGGCTGTCCTCGCGAGAAGACGCCTGAGAACCCGCGGCGGTGCGAGTTGCGTAGGTGGGCTAAGCGGCTGCGCCGCTTCAAAGACAAAAACCCCGCGCCCACCACATCCAAAACCGGGTTGCCATAGCGACACAAAGTACTCACGGACCACGTGACCAGGTGGCACGGCTTCGGGTCGCCGACTTCCGTTGGAATCGCGGATTCGGCGAGACAAACGGGCGTCGACCGCACATCCTGATCACATGGTCGGGGATCTTGAGCTGGCCGCCGTGCCGGCGCTGCTGCCCACCGGTCCGCCGGGCATCGAGATCCGGCTGGACGGGCTCGTCGTCGGCGACCTGGAGCTGCGGATCTGCCACGGCTGCCGGGTCGCGGTCGTGGAGCACATCCGCATCGACCGGCGCTGCCGGCGGCGGGGCCTGGCGACGCTCGCGATCGATCTCCTGCGGCGCACCTGGCCGGACTACCGGTGGAGCACCGCGCCGATCGAACGCAGCACCGAGGCGCTGGGCTTCTGGCACTCCCTCGACTGGCCCGGCCCGCTCGGCGAACCGGACGAGTGCCGCCACCTGCTCGCCTGAACCGCTCCGTCAGCTGGCGATGGCCGGCGGCCGGGTCAGGTCGTGGTGGGTGGCCCCGTGGGCGTCCTCGCCGATGGTGCGCTCGGCGAGGCTCCAGCGGAGTTCCTCGCGGTTGTGGCGGCCGGCCTGGCGGAGCAGCTGATCCAGGCGTCGCTGCGCGTCGTCGAAGCTGGCGTGCAGCGAGATGTGCCGCCGTTGCCCGTTGAACAGCGGAATCCGCGTGCCTTCGCCGTCCACGACGAGCACCCACACCGCCGCGGCGGCCCGGTCGGCGTTCATCCGGGCGCGGATCTCGGTGGTGCTGCCGGGCGCGGCGCCGAGGTGCTCGACGACATCCGTCACCGACGCAGCCAGGCCGAGGCGGCAGAGCTGCCGCGCCACCTGGAAGTCCGAGGCGCGCAGCTGCTCCGCGAGCGCGGGCAGGAACGTTCGCCGCCGCCAGCCCGCGATGAGCTCGCGCTCGTCGGTCGCGGCCCAGTACCGTCGTTCCTCGGCGGCGTAGTTCCGCAGCGCGACGGCTCGCCAGTCGTAGTCGGGATCTTCGGCGAGTTTCGCGCGCAGCCAGTCTTCCCGCGCCCGCGCGCCCCGCACGGCATCGCCGGGGATCAAGTACCGGAGCCGGCCCTCGACGGCGCGCACGCTGCGCTGCAACTCCGCGGCGATGTCCGCCAGGTCGTCCCCTTGCCGCAACGCGTCGATCAGCTGGGCGTAGTCGCTGTCGAACCAGTACTCGTTCTCACGACCGCCCGCCTGCGGTAATTCGCTCATGTATTCGAAACTAGCCGTCGCGCGCCGTGCCGAGTAAGGCCCAACAGTGCGACGAAATACCGCTGATCAGGCGGTTCCGCGTTGTGCCCCGCGGGTCACATGACGGTGCCGATGTGCCAGGGGACGAACTCCTCCTCGCCGTAGCCGAGGTCTTCGCTCTTGGTGTGCTCGCCGGAGGCGACGCGCAGGACGTGGTCGAAGATCTGCTCGCCGAGCGCCTCGACGGTGGTCTCGCCGTCGATGATGCTGCCCGCGTTGATGTCCATGTCCTCGCTCATGTGGTCGTAGAGCGGGGTGTTGGTGGCGAGCTTGAGGCTCGGGACGGGCGAGCAGCCGAACGCCGATCCGCGGCCGGTGGTGAAGCAGACGACGTTGGCGCCGCCCGCCACGATTCCGGTCACCGACACCGGGTCGTAGCCGGGCGTGTCCATGAACACGAAGCCGCGGTTGGTGACGGGCGCGGCGTAGTCGACGACGTCGCGCAGCGTCGTGGTGCCGCCCTTCGCGACCGCGCCCAGCGACTTCTCCAGGATGGTCGTCAGGCCGCCCGCCTTGTTGCCGGGCGAGGGGTTGTTGTCCATCGAACCGCCGTTCTTGGCGGTGTAGTCCCGCCACCAGGCGATCTTGTCCAGGAGCTTCTCGCCGACCTCGCGGCTGGCGGCGCGGCGGGCGAGCATGTGCTCGGTGCCGTAGATCTCGGGTGTTTCGCCGACGATGCCGGTGCCGCCGTGCGCGACGAGCCGGTCGACGGCGGCGCCGAGCGCGGGGTTGGCGGTGATGCCGGAGTAGGAGTCCGAGCCGCCGCAGTTGGTGCCGAGGATGAGTTCGCTGGCCGGAACCGTGGTGCGCTCGACCTTGTCGACCTCGGGCAGCAGTTCGGTGAGCCGGCCGACGCCCGCGCGGACGGTCTTGGTGGTGCCGCCGAGTTCCTGGATGGTGGCGGTGACCACCGGCAGCTCGCTGCGCAGCTCGACGTCCTCGGTGAGCTTGACGATCTGGTTGTCCTCGCAGCCGAGGCCGAGGACGAGGAATCCGGCGAAGTTCGGGTGCGTGAGGTAGCCGCGCATGACGCGGCGCAGCACGTCGATGCCCTCGCCGTCGGGGGCCATGCCGCAGCCGGTGCCGTGGGTGAGCGCGACGACGCCGTCGACGTTCGGGAAGTCGTCCAGCACGCCGGAGAACCGCATCTGCTGGGCGATGAGCTTCGCCGCGGTCGCCGAGCAGTTGACGCTGGTGAGCACGCCGAGGTAGTTGCGGGTGCCGACCTTGCCGTCGGAGCGGACGTAGCCCTGGAAGGTGGCGCGCTGGTCCGCGGGCAGGAGCGCTTCGGGCTGGGCGTCCACGGCGAACTCGTAGGCCCGCTCGAACTCGCGGTATTCGAGGTTGTGCAGGTGGATGTGCTCACCGGCGGCGATGTCCCGGCCCGCGAAGCCGATCACCTGCCCGTACCGGCGCACCGCGCTGCCCGCCGCGATGTCGTGCACCGCCACCTTGTGCCCGCGCGGCACGTCCGCGCGCAGCACGACCGCGCCGCCGCCGACCCTTGTTTCGGCGCCCGCGCCCAGGTCGGCGCCGGCGATGGCGACGTCGTCCTCGTCGCGCAGGTGGATGAGGGTCGGAATGTTCGGCATGCCCGCTCCATGTCTGGTATTTCGAACACCGGTTGATATACCGTATTTGCGGCTCGTGTTCGGTGTCAACGGCACGGGCGTCCGCCGCCGGTGCGCCGGAAATCCCGGATCTGCGCCTTGACCTCCAGTGAGGTCGAATTGCCAGGCTGTGGGCATGAGCGAAAACGCGAAAGGCGAGTGGCAGATCGAGGCAGTTGACGTCGACGGCTACCTGGCGCGGATCGGTCACCCGCGGGTCGAGCCGTCGGCGGCGGCGCTGCGGTCGCTGCACGAGGCGCACGTGCGCGCCATCCCGTTCGAGAACATCGACGTGATCCTCAGGCAGCATCCCGGGGTCGCGTTGGCCGACATCAACGACAAGCTCGTCCGGCGCGGCCGCGGCGGCTACTGCTACGAGCACGCGCTGCTGTTCGCGGCGGTGCTGGAGAACCTGGGATTCGACGTGCAGCGCCGGATGGCGCGGACCCGGCCGCGGCAGTTCGGTTTCCGGACCCACGCGATGCTCCGGGTTCGCGTCGACGGCGTCGACTACCTGGCCGACGTGGGCTTCGGCGCGAATCTGTTCTCGCCGATGCAGTTCCAGGACGGGGCGTTGTTCGACCAGGCCGGCTGGAAGCACCGCCTGGTCCGGGAAGGCGCGCTGTGGACGCTGGAGATCGAGACCGCGGAAGGCTGGGAGGCGCTGCACTCCTCCGACGAGACGCCGCAGCACATGGCCGACTACGAGGTGGCGCACCACTTCATCTCGACGCATCCCAGGTCGCCGTTCAGCCGCAAGCCGGTCGTCATGCGGCTGGATCAGGGGCTAAGTCGCCGCCTGGTCGGCGACGAGCTCACGGTGGAGCGCCCCGGCGGTGATGTCGAGGTCACCAAGATCTCCGCCGACCAGCTGGAATCCGTCCTGCGCGACCTCGACGTGGTGCTCAGCGACGCCGAGTTCGACGCGCTCCGGGCGCAGCACGGGTCCACTGTGGATAGCTCGATTTGACTTCGAGTAATGTCGAAGTTTCAGGATGGCCTGGCAAGCCAGTCATCCTGAAGGGAGAACGACAATGTCCGAAGACCTGTTGCGACTGGGCATCATCGTCGGCAGCACCAGGGAGGGCCGCTTCGCCGGGACGGTGGCCGGTTGGTTCGCCGGCCTGGCGAGGCAGCACCCGGAACTGGACGTCGACGTCATCGACCTGGCCGAGCTCACCCTCCCCGCGGTGCACCCGGCCAGCTACACCCCGCAGCTGACGGCCTACACCGACCGGCTGGCCGCCGTGGACGCGTTCGTGGTGGTCACCCCGGAGTACAACCACGGCTACCCGGCATCGCTGAAGTACGCCATCGACACCGCCAACGAGGAGTGGCAGGCCAAGCCGGTCGGATTCGTCTCCTACGGCGGGATTTCCGGTGGCCTGCGGGCGGTCGAGCAGCTCCGCCAGGTCTTCGCCGAGCTGCACGCGGTGACGGTGCGCGAGACCGTGAGCTTCCACGGCGTCTACGACTGCTTCGACGAGTCCGGCAACCCCAAGGACGACACCGGCCCGGCGGGCGCCGCCAAGTCGATGCTGGACCAGGTCGTTTGGTGGGCGCGCGCGGCGAAGGAGGCCCGGGCCCGGCGTCCGTACCGCTGAATCTCGGCCAGACGGCCCCTTGTCGTGGCTGCCGGGGCGCGCGAAGCTACCTGGCAGCGGACGACTGCCGTCGTGGAGGGGCGATGTGGTGGTTGCGCGTGTTCGGCACCCTGGTCACCATCGTGGTCGTCGTGCTCGGCGGGTTGGGCCTGCAACCAACCGGAACGCTGTCGGTGCCGATCGCCGAGCCGCCCCCGCCACCACCGCCGCCCGAGCCGCCACCTCCGCCGCCGGTCGGGCCGCCGGTGCTCGCGGTCAAGGTGGACAACTCGCCGCCGGCCCGCCCGCCGACCGGGATCGGCGCGGCCGACGTCGTCTTCGTCGAACCTGTCGAGGCGGGAATCAGCAGGCTGATAGCGGTTTTCGCGTCGAACCGGCCGGCGGTGGTGGGCCCGGTGCGCAGCGCCCGGCAGACCGACCTGCGCCTGCTGCCGCAGTTCGGGCATCCGACGCTGGCGTTTTCCGGTGCGGCACCGGAACTCCTGCCGGAGATCGGGCGGGCGCCGCTGAACGACGCCTCGCAGGCAAGCGCGCCCGGCGCCTACTTCCGGGGGCCAGGTCAGGCTCCGCACAACCTCTTCGTGCGCCCGTCCCGGCTGCCGGCGGGCGCGGGTTGGGCGCCGAACGCCCAGCTGCTGTTCGGCGCGGCCCCTCCCGGCGGCGTGCCGGCCGACCGGGAGGAGGTCGCCTACCGCGCCGCGCGCGTGAGTTTCACCTGGTCGCCGGGTGATCGGCGATGGCTGGTGTCGATGGACGGCCGCCCGTACTCGGCGACCGACAGCGGCCGGCTCGGCGCGAGCACGGTGGTGCTGCAGGAGGTCCCGGTGTCGTCCTCGCCGTTCCGCGACGTGGTGGGGAACGTGTCGCCGTTCGCGGAAACCGTCGGTGAAGGGCGCGCGCTCGTGCTCCGCGACGGCCTGTCGTTCGAGGCCCGCTGGTCCCGGCCGATCCCGGAGGCCGGCACCGCCTACACCACACCGGCAGGCGAGCCGATCCCGTTCGCGCCCGGCCAGATCTGGATCGCCCTGGTCCCGGTCTAGGCCGGGGCCGTGAGTCTTTTGGGCTGCTATGGCAACCCATAAGACTCACGGCCCCGGATCGGCGCGGATTTCCCTGCGGATCAGGCGAATTCGAGCAGTGCGTGGACCGGCAGGTGGTCGGACGGGAAGTAGCCGTCGCGGCGGTAGGTGTTGATCGCGACCCGCAGCGCCCGGAAGCGGTCGTTGTGCAGCAGCCAGTCGATCCGCTCCTTGCCCTCGACCGGTTCCTTGTATCCGCCGAAGGTGCCCCACGCCGGGGTGAGCCGCTCGGCGGCCGTCGCCCAGCTGTCGGCCAGCCCGCCGCCGGTCAGGATCCGGAAGGATTCCGACGTTTCGGCCGGCGTGTTGAAGTCGCCGGTGAGCACCACCGGCAGCGCGGCGTCGAAACCGGCGATCCGGTCGCGCACCAGTTGCGCGCTGCGGCGGCGGGATTCCTCCGACTGGTGGTCGAAGTGCGTGTTGACGTGGACGAATTCGCGGCCGGTCCGGCGATCCAGGAAGCGCACCCAGGTGACCATCCGGATCACGTTGTTGCCCCAGCTCTTGGAGCCGATCACGTTCGGCGTGTCGGAGAGCCAGAAGTGGTCGTAGTCCAGCGGCTCGACCCGGCGGGTGTCGAAGTAGATCGACATGAACTCGCCGCGGCCGCCGCCTTCCCGGCCCAGCCCGATCCAGTCGTAGTGCTGCGGGAGGTCCGACCGCACCTCCTTCACCTGGCTGTACAGCGCTTCCTGCACGCCGAGCAGGGTGGGCTGCTCGGTGTTGAGCAGCTCGGCGAGGATCGGGCGGCGGGTGGTCCAGGCGTCGGGGTTCGGCGGCGCGGCCTTGGTGTCGAGGCGGATGTTGAAGGTCATCACGTGCAGCCGATCGCCGCGCGCGGGCCCGATCAGCGCCTTGCCGCCCGGCTGAGCGACCGCCTGACCGCCGGTGCCGAGCACGCCGGCGACCGCCGCGACTCCGGCCATGCCGAGAACTCCCCTTCGGGTAACACCTGACACTGCTGCCTCCTCGATCGTCTGACCGCGATCCTCGCCGCCCACGACCCGGAAATGGTTGACCGGAAGGCGAACATTGCCGGAATTCCGCGGCAGGTTGCCGGTGTGACCTGATCGGCGACCGCCGCCCGTTGTCGGTGGCCGTGGCTAGGCTCGTGCTCATGAGCGATCGCCGCCTGCTGCTGGTTCACGCGCACCCCGATGACGAGTCCACCGCCACCGGCGCCACGATGGCGCGGTACTGCGCGGATGGCGCATCGGTTTCGTTGGTGACCTGCACGAGCGGGGAGCTCGGCGAGGTGATCGTCGACGATCTCGCGCACCTGCGCGGCAATCCCGACGCGTTGGGCGAGCACCGGCGCGGGGAGATCCGCGCGGCGCTGGCCGAATACGGCGACGTCCGGCACCACTGGCTCGGCGGGCCGGGCCGCTGGCGGGACAGCGGCATGGCGGGCGAGTCCGGCAACGACGCGGACGGCTCCTTCGCCCAGGCCGATCCCGCGGAGGTCACCCGCGCGATGGTCGAGATCCTGCGCGCGGAGCGGCCCCAGGTGGTGATCACCTACGACGAGTTCGGCGGCTACGGCCACCCCGACCACATCGGCGCGCACCGCTCGGTGATGACCTCCATCGACCCGGCGGCCGACCCGGACTACGCGCCGGAGCTCGGCGAGCCGTGGCAGGTGTCGAAGGTGTACTGGACGACGCTGCCGCGGTCGATCCTCAAGCAGGTCGAGGAGGCCGGCGTCGAGGGCTTCGAGCCGTACACGGTGCCCGACGAGGAGCTCACGGCGATGATCGACGGCCGGGCCTTCCACACGGCCAAGACCGCCGCCCTGCGGCACTACCGCAGCCAGGTCAACCTGGACGACGGCGGGTTCTTCGCCGGCCTGGTGGCCCGCCCGGAGTTCGCGATGGAGCACTACCTGCTGGTCCGCGGCGAACGCGGCCCCGGAAACGGCACCTACGGCTGGGAATCCGACCTCTTCGCGGGCCTGGCCTGACCGAAAAACCGGCGCCCGCAACAGGAACCGCGGCTAGCGCCGAAAGTTCCCAATTTCAGGCAAAATCGGACGGTTCCTTCGGGAAGTCCGTGCGCTGGTTCCGGGAATCTCCCGATTTAGGCAAAATCGGGAGATTCCCGGCCTGGCGAGGCTCTGCGAGGGTGCGGGGAAGGTCCCGATTCCTTTCGCCGCTGCGCGGTTACCGGGTCGTGCGGCGTTCGTCGTCCGGGATCGGGGCCGGGTGCGCCGGCCAGGGGCCGAGATCCGGGAGCGGGCCGAGCGGGGAGCGCTGCGGCGTCCGGCCCGCGAGCCAGGTCGCCAGGTCGCGGGCCCGGCCGCTGATCTCGGGACGCCCGTCGGCGTCGCCGGTCGACCACCGGCGCGGGCCGTCGGTCTGCCGCATGGCGATGCCGCCCGGTAGCCGGGGCAGCAGGAAATCGACCGCGTGGCAGGAGAATTCGTCGCTCCACTCCTGCGGGCCGACGCCCAGGTCGAGATCCACCAGGTGGATCCAGATCTCCCGCCAGCGCATGTGCACGAGCCCGCCCAGGTCGCCGTTGCGGAACCGGACCGGGCGCGCCCAGTCGTCGGCCGAGGCTTGCGACCACACCGCTTCCAGCGCGGCGGAGTGCCGGGCGATGGCGGACCGGTGTTCGTCGGCGCTGCTTCCGGCGAGCCCTTCGATGATCGCGTCGCGCTCGGCCTGCCCGCCTTCGTAGGCGTCGACCAGCTCGCCGCGCAACGCGAGCTCGGAGACCCGCGCGAACGCTCGCGCGTTGTCGGTCAGGTGGGCCAGCACGTGGCCCCGGCTCCACCCGGGGAGCAGCGACGGCGCGGCGACCTGATCATCGGTCAACGTGGCGAGCACCTCGAGGAGGCGCCGGTGGCCCTGGGCGACAGCAGGCAACGGAGGCATCACGCGCCAGGATCCTAGACCCGTCCCGCTTCGGGACGCCGTCAGTGCGAGTTGTAGGTCTTGTACGCCGCGACGAGCTGGGTTTCGGCCTCGTCGAAGTACTCGTCGAGCCGGTCGGCCGCCGCTTCCATCGAGCCGCCGGTGATCAGGTCCGCGATCGCCCGGTTGAGCGCCAGGTAGGGCTGGTGGAACTCCTGCGGGCGGGACATCACGTGGAACGCCAGGCGCAGCTCGGCCAGCAACTGCCGCATCGTCTCGTTCACCCGCGGACTGGCGGCCAGCGCCGCGAGCGCTTCGTGGAAGCGCATGTTCGCGGTGCCGACGTCGCTCCACCGCTCGTCCTCGGCCGCCCGCTCGCCGTCGGTCACCGCCCGATCCACGGCCGCCACCAGCTCCGGCGCGGCGGTGCCTGCCCGGCGCACCGCACTGGTCTCCAGCAGCCTGCGGATCCGGTACAGGTCGATGACGTCGTCGGCGCTGAGCACTCGAACGAACACGCCGCGGTGGAACTCGTGCACCAGCAGCCGCTCGTGCACCAGCAGCCGGAACGCCTCGCGCAGCGTGTTGCGGGACACCGCCAGCGCCTTGCCTGCGGTTTCCTCGGACAGCCGGATGCCAGGGGCGAGTGCGCCGTCGATGACGCGCTGCCGCAGCACGTCGGCGACCCGTTCGGCCGTGCTGGTGCGGTCCAGCAGCGATCGGTCGGCCGTAAGCAGTTCCGCCCACGGGTCCGCGGTGGTCAATCGAGCTCCCAACGACGCGCCCAGCAGTTGATCTGAGTGTAACGAGACAGCTCCAAAAGAGGTATTGCAGAATTGTTCAACAATTCACTATCTTGGCCGGAACCGCCGCTCCCGCGGCGCGAACGCGAGACCCCCGCCACCGGCGACCGGCCGGTGTTCTGAGTTGATCGGAGGTGCCATGGCTCAGACGACCACGGCCGACGGCAAGTCGTCGGCGGCGAAGCGCAGCACCCTGCTGGGTGCGGTCTTCCTGATGGCCACCAGCGCCATCGGCCCCGGCTTCATCACCCAGACGACGCAGTTCACCATCCAGCTCGGTGCGGCCTTCGCCTTCGCCATCCTGGTGTCGATCCTGGTCGACATCGCGGTGCAGCTGAACGTGTGGCGGGTCATCGGCGTCTCCGGCATGCGGGCGCAGGACCTGGGCAACCGCGTGGTGCCCGGCCTGGGCTACGTGATGGCCGCGCTGGTGGTCTTCGGCGGCCTGGTGTTCAACGTCGGCAACATCGCCGGCACCTCGCTCGGCCTCGACGCGCTGTTCGGCCTGGACGCCAAGATCGGCGGCACCATCTCGGCCGTCATCGCCATCGGGATCTTCCTGAGCAAGAAGGCCGGGGTGGCGATGGACCGCATCGTCGTCGTCCTCGGCGTGGTCATGATATTGCTGACCGCGTTCGTCGCGTTCTCCTCCCACCCGCCCGTCGGGCAGGCCCTGGCCCAGGCGGTGTGGCCGTCGGAGGTCGACTTCCTGTCCATCACCACCCTGATCGGCGGCACCGTCGGCGGCTACATCACCTACGCCGGCGCGCACCGCCTGGTCGACGCCGGGGTGACCGGCCCGGAGCGGATCGTCGACGTCAGCCGCAGCTCCGTCGTCTCGCTGCTGGTGACCGGCGTGATGCGGCTGGTGCTGTTCCTCGCGGTGCTCGGCGTGGTGGCCGGCGGCGTCACGCTGGCCTCGTCGAACCCGACCGCGGAGGCCTTCCACCACGCGGCAGGCGAGGTCGGCCTGCGGCTGTTCGGGATGATCCTCTGGGCCGCCAGCATCACCTCGGTCGTCGGCGCCGCCTACACCTCGGTGTCGTTCCTGGTGACCTTCTCGTCGAAGCTGGCCCGCGCCCGCAACTGGCTGGTCGTCGGCTTCGTGGCGGTGTCGGCGGTGGCGTTCCTGCTGTTGAACCAGGCGCCCACGACGCTGCTGGTGCTGGCCGGCGCGCTCAACGGCCTGATCCTGCCGGTCGGCTTCGGCGTGCTGATGTTCGTGGCGGCCAAGCGGCGGGATCTGCTCGGCGGATACCGGTACCCGCGCTGGCTGCTGGTCGTCGGTGTGGTGGCCTGGTTGCTGACCTTGTACCTGGGATTCAACGCGCTCGGCGGCATCGCCGCGCTGTGGAAGTGAGGTGGGCATGGACCTCAACTCGGACCTCGCGGAGGGCTTCGGCCGCTGGGAGCTCAGCGACGACGAAGCGCTGCTGCGGATCGTCACCAGCGCGAACGTCGCCTGCGGCTACCACGCCGGCGACGCCACGGTGATCCGCCAGGCCGTCGAGCAGGCCGCGAAGCTGGGCGTCGCGGTGGGCGCCCAGGTCAGCTACCGGGACCTGGCCGGGTTCGGCCGCCGGTTCATCGACGTGCCGCCGGTGGAGCTGGCCAACGACGTGATCTACCAGATCGGCGCGCTGGCCGGGTTCGCCCGCGTCGCGGGCACCGAGGTCGCCTACGTCAAGCCGCACGGCGCGCTCTACAACGCGATCGTGCACCACGCGGACCAGGCGGCCGCTTTGGTCGAGGCGGTGCGCGCCTACGACCCGTCGCTGGCGGTGCTCGGGCTGCCCGGCTCCGAGTGGCTGGCCCGGGCCGAGCGCGCCGGGCTGCAGGTGTTCCGCGAGGCCTTCGCCGACCGCGCCTACATGCCCGAGGGCACCCTGGTGTCGCGCCGCGAACCCGGCGCGGTGCTGCACGATCCGGACGTCATCGCGGACCGCTGCGTGCGGTTGGCCGTCGGCGAGCCGATCAAGGCCATCGACGGCTCCGACATCAAGATCGACGCCGATTCGATCTGCGTGCACGGCGACAGCCCGGGCGCGGTGGCCATCGCCGAGGCGGTGCGGGACCGGCTGGTGGCCGGGGGAGTGACGTTGGAGCCGTTCACCTCGCGAGGTCTGTGATGCGTTTCCTGCGGTGCGCCGATTCGGGGCTGCTCATCGAGCTGGCCGATCTAGAAGCCGTGCAGGCGCTTTTCGCCGTACTCGCCGAGAACCCGCCGGAGGGCGTCACGGACCTGGTCCCGGCGGCTCGGACGCTGCTGCTGCACCTGGATCCGCAGCGCGCCAACATCGGCGCGATCGAGGCGGCGGTGCGCGCGGTCGAGCCCCGCGACGGCTCGCGTGCCAGCGATGATCTGGTGCAGGTGCCGGTGGTCTACGACGGCGCCGATCTCGCGGAGGTCGCGGAGCTGACGGGCCTGACCGAGCGCGAGGTGGTGCATCGGCACACGACTGCGGAGTGGACGGTCGCCTTCGGCGGGTTCGCACCCGGTTTCGGCTACCTCTCCGGCGGCCCGGCGGAACTGGTGGTGCCGCGCCGCACTGAGTCGCGGACCAAGGTGCCGCCCGGTTCGGTCGGCCTCGCGGGCGCGTTCAGCGGCATCTACCCGCGCGAATCGCCCGGCGGCTGGCAGCTGATCGGGCGCACCGACCTGGAGATCTGGCGGGTCGACCGTGAGCCGCCTGCGCTGCTGCGGCCCGGCGTGCGGGTGCGCTTCCAGGAGGTCGCATGAGCTGCCTGGAAATCCTGGCCACGGGCCCGCTCGCGACGATTCAGGACCTCGGGCGGCCCGGCCTGGCCGGCATCGGCGTGGGCCGTTCGGGCGCGGCCGACGGCGGCTCCTTCCGGCTGGCCAACCGGCTGGTCGGCAACGACGAGGGCGCCGCGGCCATCGAGGTCACGTTCGGTGGGCTCGCGATCCGCGCGACCCGCGACCTCACGGCCGCGGTGACCGGCGCGCCCTGTCCGATCACTGTGGACGGTCGAGTCGCGGCGGTGAACTCGGTGCTGCGGATCCCGGCCGGTGCCGAGCTGCGAATGGGTGTGCCCGGTCGCGGGCTCCGCAGCTACCTCGCGGTGCGCGGCGGCATCGCCGTCCCGCCGGTGCTCGGCTCCCGCGCCACCGATGTGCTCGCCGGGCTGGGGCCGGAGCCGTTGGCCAGCGGCGCGATGCTGCCGGTCGGCCCGCCGCCCGACCGGTTCCCGCAGGTGGACGTCGCGCCGGTGGAGGCCTGCCCAGCCGACGAGATCGTGCTGCGCGTGGAGCCAGGACCGCGCCACGACTGGTTCGTCGACGACGCCCTGACCACCCTGGTCAGCAGGCCGTACGAGGTCACGGCGGAAAGCAACCGCATCGGCATGCGGCTGGACGGCCCGGCGCTGGAACGAAGCCGCACCGAGGAGCTGCCCAGCGAGGGCATGGTCGTCGGCGCGCTGCAGGTGCCGCCGTCGGCGCGGCCCACGCTGTTCCTCGCCGACCACCCGGTGACCGGCGGCTACCCGGTGATCGCCGTGGTGGCCGCCGCCGACCTGGACGCGGCCGCCCAAGCGCGACCCGGGCAGCGAATCCGTTTCCGCTTGAAAAGCGGTTTCCAAACTCGTCTTCCGTAGCGGTGCGGGTGGCGGCCATCCCTGCGGGAGTTACGGCCGCCGCCTCCCAATTGCGCGGTGCTGGGGCTGTCCTCGGCAGACGACGTCTGAGAGCCCGCGGCGGTGCCGGTTGCGAGGTGGGCTAAGCGCCTTCGGCGCTTCAAAAACGAAGAACTGGCGGAGTTCAACGGCTCAAGTAGGGAGAATTCGATGACGCAGCCGCAGGCGATGTCGCCGGAGCAGGCCCGCGCGGAGTTCCGCGCCGGGCTGCGCGTGCCCACCTCGGGTTACAGCGCGGGTTGGACGCAGGCGAACCTCATCTCGCTGCCCCGCGAGTACGCCTACGACTTCCTGCTGTTCGCGCAGCGCAATCCGCGCTCGTGCCCGGTGCTCGACGTGACCGAGCCGGGCGAGACCAGCATGTCGATCTTCGCCGGCGACCTGCGCACCGACCTGCCCGCGTACACCGTCTACCGGGACGGCGAGCTGGCGGAGGAGCGCGTCGAGGTCGCCGACCTGTGGCGGGACGACCTGGTGTCGTTCCTGATCGGCTGCAGCTTCACCTTCGAGGCGGCGTTGCTGGAGGCCGAGGTCCCGGTGCGCCACATCGAGGCGGGCAGCAACGTCCCGATGTACCGGACGAACCGGGAATGCCGCCCGGCGGGCCGGCTGGCCGGGCCGCTGGTGGTGTCGATGCGGCCGGTGCCGGCGGAACTGGTGTCCACCGCGGTCCGCGTGACCTCCCGCTACCCGGCGGTGCACGGTGCCCCGGTGCACATCGGCGCGCCGGAAGCGTTGGGAATCAACGACATCGACCGGCCCGACTTCGGCGACGCGGTGGAGATCCGGCCCGGTGAGATCCCGGTGTTCTGGGCCTGCGGGGTGACGCCGCAGGCGGCGGTGATGCGGTCCAGGCCGCCGTTCGCCATCGGCCACGCGCCCGGCTACATGGCGATCACCGACGCCCGGGACAGCCGTTTCCTGGTCCCGTGACCGACGCCTCGCGGACCGGGCGAAGCGGCGATTTCGCGCGAAATCGCCATCCGGGACATCCCTTGCGTGCGGTCCCTTAGTCCGAAAAGCACACCTCCTGCCCTGGAGGTTCGTGCATTCTGCGGTGTCCGCCCTCCTTTTCGGACTGTTGACTCCAAGCCGGAGTTTTCAGACGACACAAGGAGGTTCGGGTGGGGGCGCTTTCCGGCCGATTAGGCCGAGCGTTGGCCATCGCGGCGAGTGCGCTGGTCGCGGGCACGGCGGTGGTGGCGGGATCACCGGCGGTGGCACAGCCTTCCGGCGCCGCACCGGTTTCCTGGGGCGAGTGCGACAGCGACGCGCTGGACGGGGTGCCGATCACCGAGCGGTATCTCTACCGCTGCGCGAGCTACCCGGTGCCGGTCGATCACGACGACCCGCGCAAGGGCACCGTCGAACTGGCGATGATGCGTCGCGCGGCGGCCGACCCGGACGCGAAGATCGGCTCGCTGTTCCTGAACCCGGGCGGGCCCGGCGGCGCCGGGTTCAACCGGCCGGTGACCGCGGTGAAGAAGTTCGAGCCGCAGGTGCTGAACCGCTTCGACATCATCGGTTTCGACCCGCGCGGGGTGGATCGCAGCACCCGGCTGCGCTGCTTCAAGTCCGAGGAGCAGGCCGAGAAGGTGCTGGGCCGGATCTCGTCAGTGCCGGTCACCGACAAGCAGATCGGCACCACGATGGCCGCGTTCCGGGACTACGGCGAGGCCTGCGACGACCACGCCGGCGAGCTGCTGCGCCACATGTCCACGAAGGACGTCGCGCGGGACCTCGACCTGATGCGCCAAGGCGTGGGCGACGAACAGCTCAACTACGTCGGTTTCTCCTACGGCACGCTGCTGGGCGCGACCTACGTGAACATGTTCCCGGAGCGCAGCCGCGCGATCATCCTGGACGGCAACGTTGATCCGCAGCTGCGGACCGCCGACGGCGTCCAGTACGACCGGGAGCGGGCGCAGGGCTTCGAGCTGGCGCTGGACTCGTTCCTGAAGCTCTGCGGTGAGAAGGCGCAGCGGTGCGCGTTCGGCGAGGGCGATCCGCGGGCGAAGTTCGACGAGATCCGCGATCACCTGCGGCAGGAACCGATCACCATGCCGGACGGCTCGGAGATCACGCTCGACCAGTTCACCGACAGCGTCAGCAGCGCGCTGTACGCCCCGGACCAGTTCCGGCAGCTCGCCACCGACCTCCAGTCGCTGCACCGGCAGCTGCACCCGAAGCCGGGGCTGGTCCCGGAACTACTTGGCCTGCTTGGCAAGCCGACCTCGCTCGGTCGCCTTGACGCCCCGGCCGACGCCGCGGAGAGCAGCTACGTGGACGACACCTACTACGGGGTGAACTGCGCGGACAAGCCGATTCCCAAGAAGCCCGAGCAGGTGCCGGGCATCGCAGCGCAGTGGGAGGCGGAGTCGCCGACCTTCGGCCGCACGCAGGCGTTCAGCGACGTGGCCGCGTGCTCGAACTGGCCGGATTTCGACCCGGACGTGCACCGCGGCCCGTGGCAGCACCAGGCGGCGAATCCAGTGCTGCTGTTCGGGAACTTCTACGACCCGGCCACCCAGTACGAGTTCTCCCGCCGCATGGAGCAGGAACTGGGCAACGCCCGCCTGGTGAGCGTCGACTCGTTCGGCCACTGCATCCTCGGCAACAGCTCGTGCACCGACCGGATCGCCGCGGACTACCTGACGGACCTGAAAGTCCCAGAACCAGGCCAGGTCTGCCAACCGGACAAGCAACCCTTCGCCTAGTAACTGCATCCACTCGTTTCGCTTCGCGGTGCGGGTGGCGGCCCCCTGCGGGAATCACCGTCGCCTTCTCGCTGTGGTATCCCCGACACACGTATGTCCAATACGACGCGTCGGGACTGTCCTCGCGAGAAGACGCCTGAGAACCCGCGGCGGTGCCGGTTGCGAGGGTGGGCTAAGCGGCTTCGCCGCTTGCGGCGGCACGGGACGAGTGGTCTTGGCTGTCGCGGTGGCCGTTTCGAACGCGGAGAAAAGGTCCTAGGACACGAAAAAGACCCCCGCCCGAGGAGAAGGGTGGGGGTCTGTTTCGTTTGGGTGGCCGATGCGCCGGTCGCCTCTGCGGCGATTGCGCGACGCGGCTCCAGCCGAGCGGTATTCCGCGAAGGCGGTGATTGAGGCCCGGGGGACACGGGCGCACCGACCGAACTGTTAAACGGCCGGACCCGCGGCGGTGTTCCGGTCCCCGGTGTGAGTCACCCCTCACTCGATCGAGATGTCGTCCCGACACGCGCAGATTCGATGCTTGACTCCCGGGGGTCGTCCGCCGGGGCCCTTAGCTTCGAGACATGGATTTCCGCAACGAAGTACGAGTCGGACAACACATCTACGGAGTCACTGCCAAGGGCGAGCCTGCGAGCGACGATCAGCCGGCCACCGTCGCGGTGGAGTTCACCGGCGCGGACGCCGACGGCCGCGTCGTGGCCGAGGGAAACCTGCTGATCGCCATCGACGGGCTCGGCGACGCGAACGCGTTCCTGGCCCAGACCTTGGACGGGCTGGCAGCGCTGCACGCGCCGTGGGCGGCAGGGCGGGGGCGGAGCCGACCACGGCCGCCCAACGCCGGTCGACCGTGGACCGAGGCTGACGGCGAGCGGCTCCGGGAGCGGTGGCTGAGCTCGGTGGGCGAAACCGTGAGCCGGTTGATCGGGGAGCTGGGCGAGGAGTTCGGCCGCACCCGCGGCGCCGTTCGCGCGCAGCTGCCCCGGGTGGGTTGCGATCCGGACGTGCCGGGCCGGGTGCTCGCCGCGGCTTGAGTTCGGCGCGCGGTAACGAGAGCCGGGCTCGATGAATCCGGTGCGGAATCTGGGTTTGCCGGGTGGCGAAGAATTCGTCCGGTGAATCGGAGGCGGTATTCGGACCGGATGTGACTGGGAATCGTGATTTCGACGAGAGGGGAGGTGGGATTCGAGGCTTGTGGCGGAGGCGGCCCGCAATTTCGTGGGCGACGCGTTGGAGCGGTCCTGTTCGGCGCTTGGCGGTGATCGATTCGCCGTTCTCCGGGAGGCGGATTTCCGGGAGGCAGAACGAAGACACCGCCTCGGTGGGGCCCGACGCACGCTGTCGGGACGCCCACGCGAGGCGGTGCCTTGGGAGGCCGCGGCTGACGCCGTCGGCCCCGGTTGCCGGGGTGCACCCGCACCCCGACCACCCGCTCAGAGCCGGGTCAGCACTTCTCGAAGGTGCTCGTCGGGGAGTGCGCGATGGAGCCGGTCGAGCTGAGCGTTTCGGTGTGCACCTTGACGGTGGCGCCGGAGTTGCACGGTGCCTTCGTGGCCAGGTTGATCTCGGTGCCGCTCTGCGCCAGCTCGCCGATCGCCTTCGGCGTCGCGTCCTTCTGCTCGACGACGATCCGCACGGTGACCGTCGCGGTGTTCAGGCATCCGGTGCGCCCGCCGGTCGCGGTCAGGGTGTTGCCTTCACGCGTCGGCTGGTACGCGAAGAGCGCGCAAGCCGGGGCTTTCTCGGCTGCCACCGCGATCGCCGGAGCGGTCGGCGCGATCACGAACGCGGCGGCGGTCAACGCGGCGCTGAGCAGGACGGGCGAGTGTCGCATTCGGGGCCTTCTTCCGTGTACCGAATTGCTGACAGATGCAACGAGAAGTCGATCACTCGCCAGGGTGGCTGTCAATTTGGGGCTGGTTCGGGCGCAATCTTTCACCCGAGCGAGTTTCGCAATTAGTAGTGGTGGCGTGCTCTTGTCGTGCCCGCGCATTTGGGCAGGAGGGATGGGATCGGATTGGATGGTTTTGTGAAAAGTGAATTCTTGTCGTTTTGTGGCGGCAGGAGTGGGTTTCGGCCGGGCGTCGGCGATCGCCCGCATGGGCTCGTGCTGCAATATTTGCAATTCCTCTGTTAATGTTGCAGCGCTATCGAGGGGGTGTCGATGTCCAAGACGGTCGCCAAGGCGGTCCACGTGCTCGAAACCCTCGCCGGAGCGCCCAAGACCATCGCAGAGCTTGCGCGCGAGCTCGGCGTGCACAGCTCGACCGCGCTGCGCATGCTGCAGCCACTGGCCGACGGCGGCCTGATCGCCCGCGGCCCGGACGGCCGGTACCGCCTCGGGTTCCGGCTGGTCGAGCTCGGCCAGCAGGTGCTGGAGGAGATGGACCTGCGCGCGGTCGCCCGGCCGCACCTGATCTCGCTCGCGGACGCCGCGCGCTCGACGGTGCACCTGGCACAGCTGGTGGACGGCCAGATCGTCTACGTCGACAAGATCGACGGCGCGGCGTCGATCCGCACCTGGTCGCGGATCGGCAGGGCGGTGCCGCTGCACACCGCCGCCGCCAGCAAGGTGATCTTGGCGGCGTTGCCCGCCGAACGCCGGGATCGCCTGCTGTCCGCGCACGCCTTCACCCGCTACACCGAGCGCACCATCACCGACGAAGCGGAGTTCCGCGCCCACCTCGCCGAGGTCGCGCGGCTCGGCTACGCCACCGACCAGGCGGAGTTCGAGCCGCTGGTGCACTGCATCGGAGTCGGGATCCCGGACGCCACCGGGCAGCTCGCGGCGGCCGTGTCGCTGACGACGGTGCGCGCGGATGCCGACCTGCCCGAGCTGGGCCGACTCCTCGGCCAGGTCCGGGACACGGCGAGCGCGATCGCCGCGGCTCTCGGCCGCTCGGCGAGCTGACCGCCGGAGATCCGGCGGCGGGCGTTGGGCGATCTCGGGTGATCGGAACAACTCGGGGCAACCCGTGACCGTTCCCAGGGGTGTTCGTTACCAGGGTGTTCGGCGGTGACCTGGAGGATCGCGATGACCTGGATGATCTACGGAGCGAGCGGCTACACCGGTCGGCTGGTCGCCGACCTGGCGCTCGACCGCGGCGAGCGGCCGGTGCTGGCAGGCCGCGATCCGGGGAAGGTCGCGGCCTTCGCCACGCCTCGCGGCCTGCCGTACCGGGTCTTCGACCTCGGCGATCCCGACGCGGTCGCGGAGGCGCTGCGCGATGTCGACGTCGTCGCGCACTGCGCCGGGCCGTTCTCCGCGACGTCGGCACCGATGGTCGAGGGCTGCCTGCGCGCCGGCGCGCACTACCTCGACATCACCGGTGAGATCGACGTGTTCGAGGCGGTTTTCGCACGCCACGAGGACGCCAGCCGGGCCGGGGTGGTGCTGCTGCCGGGCTCGGGCTTCGACGTGGTGCCCACCGACTGCCTGGCTGCGATGGTCGCCGCCGAGCTGCCGACGGCGACGCATCTGGATCTCGCCTTCCATGCCAGCGGCGGGATCAGCGGCGGAACGCTGAAGAGCGCTCTGGAGGGAGCCGCGCTGGGCGGTAGGGCCCGCATCGAGGGCGAGGTACGCGCCGTGCCGATGGCGTGGCGGCGGCGCGAGATCCCGTTCCCGTCCGGGCCGCGCCGGGTCGCCTCGCTGCCCTGGGGCGACGTCAGCACGGCCTACCGCAGCACCGGGATCGGCAACATCACCACTTTCGCGCACCTGCCCGGGCTCGCCCGGACCGGCCGTCGCTCGGCCAGGCTGTCGCAGGTCGTGATGGGTTCGCACGTCGTGCAGCGGCTGGGCAAGGCCGCGATCGGCGCGGCCGTGCGCGGCCCGGGCCGGGCCACGCGCTCGCGCAGCTGGGTCGAGGTGTACGCGGAAGCGACGGCGCCGGACGGCGCGAGCGTGTCGGCGGCCCTGATCGGGCCGGACACCTACGACCTCACGGCGGACGCGGTGCTCCGGGCGGTCGGCGCCCTGCGCTCCGAACGTCCGGCTCCCGGCGCGCACACCCCGGCCACTGCGTTCGGCGCGGACTTCGTCCGGCGCCTGCACGGAGTCAAGATCATCGAACCGGCCCACCGCTGAAACCGTCCACGGTGCACCGAAATTCGACGACGTCGGAGGCTCACCGGATCGCGCACGCAACGAGCCTCGGTGGGAGTGACGGTGTCCGTTGTGGGCTCTCGTGATGCCGCGGGTTACTCGACGAGGACGCGGAGCATGCCGTCCGGGCCGTCGTCGTTCTCCAGGAACTCCAGGAACGGCCCTTCGCCGGAGGCCGGGCGCAGGGATGCGAACTCGGAGCGTTCGCCCGCCAGCTCCATACCGGTCGCCGTCGCCATGGTCCGGGCGTCCGAGCGCGGGTCCGGGGTGTCGACCACGACTGCGGCGACCGGGCCGGTGTAGGCGTAGACCTTGCGCGGTTCGAGCACGCACAGCTCGTTGCCTTCGACGTCGGCCATCACCACCCACGGCACTTCGCTGCTCTGGTCGATGTCGGCGAACCGGGCGCCGGCGTTGAACAACCGCTCCACGATCCGGTTCTGATCGTCGTGCGTCTCGCTGCGCAGGTCCAGGTGCACGCCGTTCTTGCGGGTCTTGGCGCGGGCACTGGCGACGAACCGCAGCAGCACCCCGGGGCCGGTCGGCTCGACGACGATCCCGGACGTCGTGTCGAGCCGCCAGCCGAGCACGTAGGCCCACCACCGCGCGAGCCGCTCCGGCTCCCGCGCCGAGAACTCCACGACGACCGACGCCATGCGGCGAAAGTACGGGCACTCCCCGGCTTCGACAACTTCATCGGGGCGGCCGTTAAAGAGGTGGCGAACGGCCCGCCGGTGGTCTTAGCTTGCGGGCCATGCGGATTCGTGAGGCGCACCCCGACGACTGGCCGGCGATCTGGCCGTTCATGCAGGAGATCGCGGCGGCGGGGGAGACGTTCTCCTGGGACCGCGACATCGACGAGCAGCGCGCCAGGCAGCGCTGGTTCCCCCAGCCGCCGGGCCGGACGGTCGTCGCCGTGGACGATGACGGCCGAGTGGTCGGCACTGCGGTATCCGGCCCGAACCACGAGGGGCCTGCGGCGCACGTCGCGACGGCCAGCTTCATGGTCGACGCCGAACACGCCGGGCGAGGCGTGGGCCGGGCGCTGGGCCGCCACGTGCTGGACCAGGCGCGAGCGGACGGCTTCCGCGCGATGCAGTTCAACGCGGTCGTCGAGACCAACGACCGGGCCGTTGCCCTCTGGCGCTCGCTCGGCATGCGGATCGTGGCGACCCTGCCGGAGGCGTTCCACCACACGACCCACGGCTACGTCGGCCTGCACGTCATGTACCAGCAGTTCTGAAGCCGAAGCCTCGTGAGTGCTCATTCCGGTTCTTACCGGATTGAGCACTCACGAGGGATCTAGCCCGGTGCGGAGGTCGGCGAGCAGGGTGGGCAGGACGGCTTCCTCTTCGATAGCTCGGGCGGCCGTGGCCATCAGGTCTGCCAGCTGCGGATCCCAGGGGGTTTCGAGCGGGGCGCCGACGAGGTTGGGCAGGTCGGTGCGAGTCGCCGCGGCCTGGTCGAGGGCCTCGCGGTAGTCGGCCGCCGACATCCGCCAGGGGCGGGCGCCGTGGTGCGCGAGGAGCGAGCTGGTGATGCTGATGCCCGGCCAGTCGAAGTCGCCGTGGTAGTGCAGAGTGGCGCCGCCGTCTGCGAGGCGCTGCAACAGCGTCCGGGTGACGGTCGTGGGGCGGCCCGACACGCAGACCACGGGATGCGCGATGCCTTCTTCCACGGCCGATTCGAGGACTCGCGGGTTCTCGCACACCGCGATCGCGGTGCCGGGTTCGACGAGGCGGGCCGGAGCGGCACGCAGGTCGAGATGGGTCAGGTGGGTCGGCAAGCCCAGCGCGGTGCGCTGCCGGACGCCCTGCGACCAGTCGTCCGAGCCGACCAGCGGCAAGGCCCAGCACAGCACGGTCGAGGACACGGCATCGAGCGTGACCCCGCAGCGCTCCCACAAGGCCCGGCGCTCGCGCTCGTTGCCCGGCGTTTCCACGCCGTGCGCCAGCGCGGCTGCCTTGAGCACGACCCGGCTCAACGCCGTGCCGTTGTCGAGCCGATGCGCTCCGCCAACGCTCGCCGCGAGCTCGCTACGCGACGTCCACGCCTCCGGCGGCTCCGCCAGCGCTAACGCGCTCAGCGCCTTCGCCGCGCTGCGCGCGACGGCGGGTAGCTCGTCGTCGCCGACTCGCCCGTACTGCTGGAGCCACTGCGTCCACGGCTCCGCCCATGCCGCCGTCGCGAGCCCTCGCTCCGCGAGTGCCGCTCGCAGCGTCTCCGCAGTCCGCTCGCGCCGTTCGTCCCGCTCCGCGGATTCCCGTCGCGCCAATGGCCGCGCGTGCAGGATCTCCAGGATTTCCGCCAGTCCCAACGCGAACCGGCTGCGCCGGATCGCTTCGTCCAGTTTGGACAGGCTGATCCGGGTGCCTTGGCCCCACATCGGGCGGCCGTACAGCTCGCCGACGGCTCGCTGGGTTTCTGCGTCGGGCAGCTCCAGCCGGAACGTCGCCGGTGGATTCGCCGCCTCCAGCGCTTCCCGGGCCTTCTCCCACAACCCGCGCAGCGGCTCGACGCCCCACACCGCGCGGACGTCGTCCTCGACACTCACGTCAGATCGCCCCCATTCCCTTGGAAGTATGCGCGAAGGACATCTGCTACCAGCAAAGATGCCCTTCGCCGCACGCCCGGTCCGGGTGTGCGGATCGCGGCGGAGGGCGCCTTCTGGCAGCTCACGTGCGGGAAGGCGCCCTTCGCCGCGCGAAGATCATCCGTCGGTGCGGTCGAGGGCGGCGCCGTCCCAGGTGGTGTGGGTGCAGGCGATGCCGTGGCCGCTGCGGGGGCGCAGCACGTCGTAGATGTGCATCTTCGGGATCTTCGGGGACACTCCCCAGCCGCTCGGCCAGGTGATCAGCCAGTCCATGTCCAGGTCCACCAGCAGGCCGAGCATCCGCGCGATCGTCGGATCGTCCAGCCGCTCGAACGCCTCGTCCAGCAGTACCAGCCGCAGCGGCCCACGCCCGTCCGAGGACACGCTGACCGCGTCGTAGAACGCCGCCGCCGCGGCGAACAGCGTCACGTAGGAGATCAGCCGCGTCTCGCCGGAGGACAGCTGCCGCAGCCGGCGGACGCGCGGTTTGCCGTCCGGGCCGGTGTCGCGGACCCGCACCGTGAACGCGAACCACGACCGGTAGTCCAGCGCCCGCGCCAGGATTTCCGCGTAGCCGCCCGAGGTGCTGTCCCGCTCGGACTCGATGAGGTCGGTGAACACCCGGCGCAGCAGCGCGTCCTGGTCGTCGCTGCGGCTGGCGAACGGGGTGCGGACCAGGTCGATGGCCTGCTTGATGTCGTCGCCGAGCGCCGCCGACGGCTGCCATTCCAGCTGGACGTGCACGCCCTGGCTGGAGCGGGCGCCGTCGAGCACCTCGTTCATCCGCTTGCACAGGTCTTCGGCGATGCCGACCTGGCCGCGCAGCCGTTCCGCGAGGTCGCGGATCAGGTAGTCGGCGAAGATCGACTGGTAGCGCTCGTTGAGGTAGCCGCGCTGTTCGCCGAGCCGCTCGCCGACCCGGCGCGCGGCATCCGCCACCGGCTGCGGGCCTTCCTCGCCGGTGACGGTCACGGTGAGCAGGCCGTGCTGGTCGGCGGCCGTGATGTCGTAGTTGCCGCTCAGCGAGTGCTGCAGGGTTTGCAGCCGGTTGAGCACCGTGGCCTCCGACGAGCCCCGGCGGTCCGCCTCGGTGAGCAGACCCGCCGCCTCGTCCAGGTCCTCCGGTGCGGTCTCGGCGACGTCCGCGGCCGACCACAGGCCCGGAATGCGCAGCACCTGCCGGAACGTGTCGGTCGCCGTCGTCGCGTCGTGCTCCCGGCCCGCGAGCTGGGATTGCTTGTGCTCCAGCTGGGTTTCCAGCCTCGCCGAGGATTCCCGCAGCGAGCTGATCTTCTCCCGCGCCTGCGGCAGCTGCGTGCGCAGCTCGGCTCGCTCCCGTTCGAACGCGCCGACCTTGTCGGCGATCTGCTGCGCCTCGCCGCCGACGGCGGAGGTGAGTTCCGCGAGGCCGGTGGCCTGCTCCGAGTACTCGGCGCACCGCCGCTCGGCCTGCGACTCGGCCTCCATCCGGTCGGCCACCGCCGCGTCGTGGTGCAGCGAGAGTTCCCGCAGGTCGGTGAGCGTCGGCAGGCAGCGCGACTCGATCGCCTCGCGGAGCGCGTCGATGCCGGCCCTGGCGTCGAGGGCGGCGCGGTGGGCGGCGTCGAGCGCCTGCGTGTCGGCGGGCAGGTCGGCTTCGCCTGCGGAGCGCACCAGCTCGCCTTGCGCCGCCTGCCAGCGCTGATCGGCGCTCTCGTGCTGCTCGCGCAGCTGCACGACCTTCTGGTCGGCGTCCGCGGCGGCCTCGATCGCCGTGGTCAGCTTGGCGTGCGCGGTCAGCAGGTCACTGTCGTCCGGGTAGGACTCGAGGTGCTGCTCCAGCGCCGCGGTGTCCTCGCTCGCTTCGCGGTGCCGCCGCTCGGCTTCGCCGGTCTCCGCGCGCAGCCGCGCGAGGTCCTCTTCCAGCTCAGCGATGCGCCTGGCCCGGGCCGCTTCGCGGGCCCCAGCGCCGACGTACTCCGCGGCCTCCTTGCGCCAGGAGCCGGACAGCACCCCCGCGCGCCAGTCGCCGGTGACCGACACCGAAAGTCCGGCGCCGCCATCGATCGACACCGAGGCCAGCAGGGCGTCGACCCGCTCCGGCGGCACCGGGCAGTCGGCCTCGGCGGCGGGCGACAGCAGCTCGGCCAGCGTGCCGCCGGAGCCGGGTTCGGCCGGGGCGGCGAGCAGATCGGCGAGGCCGGGCACCGCGCCTTCGGTGGTGACCCAGGCGTTGAGCAGCCCGCTGGACTGCAACGCCGCCTCCAGCCCGGCCCGGTCGGATTCGTCCAGCGACGGCTGGAAGTCCACCAGCTCGTAGAAGGCCCGGCCCCGGGCGGCGTCGCGTTCGCCGTCGGCCCAGGCGGGGCGGTTCGGCGTCTGCTCGTGCCCGGCGCGGAGCTCGGCGAGTTCCTGTTCGCGGGACCGGGATTCCGCGCGGAGCTCGGTGATCTCCTGCTCCACCTCGGAAACCTGCCGGCGGGCCTCGTGCAGCTGCGGCTTGGCCCAGCGGCGCGCCTGCTCGCGGGCTTGCCGCGTCGCCGACCGGTCCGCGGCGAGGTCCTCCGCCGACGGCGGCTCCGGTAGCTCGTCATCCACAGTGGACGGCCATGCCACGGCCCACTTCTGCGCGCGCTCCACCCACACCGCCGCGGCGTCGGTGAGCTCCTGCTGCGCCTGGTTGCGCCGGCCGGCCGCCTCCGTCGCGGTCAGCTGCGCCTGCCGCGCCTGCCGCTGGAGCTCGACGACCTTGTCCTGCTCCGCGTCCAGCTCCTGGGCCTGCTGGTGCAGCGCGAGCGTCAACGCCGAACGCTGCCGGGCGACGGCCGAGACCTGCTCGGAAGTCCCCATGGCAGCGCGGAATTCCGCGCTGAGCGCATCGGTGTCCAGCTGCGGCGCGGCGTAGCGCTCGACGGGCAGCGGCTCGGCGTCCGGCTCCGGTGAGGTGCGCACCCGCGCCTGCTCGGACCGCACCTCGGCGGCCGGAATCGCCGGTGGCCGCGGCACCAGCGCCCCGTCCAGTCCCGCCGTGGAAAGCTGCTGTGCAGCGCGTGCCGCTGCTTGCCCGGCCGCTTCGGAATCGCCGGTCAACCGGCGCAGCATGCCGACCACCGACTCCGCCGAGCGGTGTTCCTGCGCGCGGTGCTTGCTCGCCGTGTCGAGCGAGGAAACCGCTGCGGCGCGGGCGCTTTCCACCAGGCGCTCGCGGTCGCGCAGGTTCTGCAGCTCGGAGTACGCCGGATGGGAGCGCAACGCGTCGATGCTGGATTCCAGCTCGGCCTCGCGCCGTTCGAGTTCGGTGATCGTCTCCTGCGCGCTCTCCCTGTCCCGCTGCTTGCCGGTTACCTGCTTCTCCAGGCCGGTCAGCTCCTTGCGCAGCGCCCGCAGCTTCTCCCGCGCGGTGCGCATCGCCTCGGCGCGGTCGCGCAGCGCGCCGAAGGCGTAGCCGGAATAGGTGGACAGGAACGCGGTCAGCGCCTTGTCGGCGCCGGTCAGCCGGACGATGTTCTCCCGGATCGACTCCAGGTCGTCGAACGACGTCGCCAGCCGCTCGATCAGGCCCGGGTCCAGGGGCGGCAGCGCATCCGACAGGATCTGCTCCAGCTGCCCTTCCAGGACCTTCAGGCCTACGTCGGGATTGCGCAGCGTGCGCTGCAGGTGCAGCAGGTCGCCGTAGCGGGCGGCGGGCACGCCGTAGACCGAGGCGGCGACCTTCGCGCGGAACGCCTGGTCGTCGAGGACGCAGTCGGCGCCGAGCAGCTCGCGCAGCTGCGCCGAACCCAGCGGCACCCGGTCCGCGCCGACCAGGTAGAGGTTGATGCCGACCCGGCGGCTGGTGATGAACCGCCACGAGTCGCTGATCGACTGCGAGGTCTTGGACGCCTTCACGCCGATGCCGCAGGTGAGGAATTCCTCGCCACCGCCGGGGGTTTCGCGGTGCAGCTCGATCCAGGCGTAGCCGATCCGGTTCGGCCCGCCCGGGTACTCGTCGAGCATCAGGCGCCGGATGCTGACCGTGTCGAAGCCCTTCGAACCCAGCTGGCGGAGGTCGCCGTCCAGGCACAGCGGCAGCAGCAGCTCCAAGGTGCGGGACTTGCCGGAACCGTTGGTGCCCTGGAAGATCGCCCGGCCGCCGCCCAGGTCGAAGGTCGTCTCGGCGTACTGCCAGATGTTGACGATCCCGCCGCGGTGCAGCCGCCAGCGGTTGGCAGTGGGCACCGATTCCGTGCTGTCCGCGCTCACCGTTGACCGTCCCCTTGCATCTCGTCGAACACCGTCATCTCGTCGAACAGCGACCAGCCCGGTGGCTCCGGGGCCGCCGGTTCCGGTTCCCGGCCTGGGGCCGGGGTGGCGTCCGGCTGCGGCAGCCAGCGGTGCGCCGCCGGGCCGAGCAGCCATCGGCCGTCGCGCTCCTGCAGCAGGCCGAGCCGGCGCAGCAGCGCGACCACCGAGTGCACCAGCGCCTGGTGGTCCTCGGTGGCCTGCCGGGACCAGGCGGCCGGGTAGGAGTCGACCAGTTCCTGGCAGACATCGACGAAGTCCTGCCAGGTCACCGGGTGCTTGCCCGCCCCGTCCGGTTCCGCGCGGCCCAGCAGTTCCGGCAACGCCAGCAGCGCGATGCGCGCGACCGTGCCGGGGCCGGGGAAGACCAGGTCGGTGAGGTAGTCCTCCGGGTCGCAGACCACCACGCCCTCCGCGCGGCACTCGCTGATCAGGCCGAAGAAGCGCTCCAGCAGGCGGGATTCGCCGGTCACGTGCTCGCGCAGCCAGGTGGAGTGCTCGGCCGGCAGGTCGGAGTAGAGCACGACCGGGTCCTCGACCAGCCGGCGCCGCACCGCGTGCTCCAGGTTCCGGGGCCCGGCGGCGGAGGCGAGCTCGACCAGCTGCTCGGGGCTTTCCGCCTCGGCGAGCGGCCCGGCGATGAGCTGGCCGAGCAGATCGGTGTCGATGGTGATCAGCGCCTCGGCGGTGGCCTCCGCGGTCACCGAGCCCTCGGTCTCGGTGATCACGCCGAGCGCCACCAGGTGCCGCAGCGCCGCCGTGAGAGCGCGCCGGTCCGCCGGGTCGTCGACCACCTGGATCTCGGCCTCGGCTGCCGCCGCGCGGACATCGCTGACCAGGCGCGACAGCAACAACTGGCGGCCGATGCCGGTCAGCGCGGCCAGCGTCAGCGCCAGGTACGCGTAGCCGCGGGGCGACAGCGACGCCTCGCCGCGGGTGGCGTCCACGCCCGGCCCGGACTTGTAGAGCCGGGCGAAGCGCCGCTCCACCACTAGGCGGTAACCCAGCAGCGACGAGAAGATCTCTTGGAGCACCACGCGCTGGCGGTAGATCATCGGCAGCAGGTCGCCGTCCGGGCCGCCGGGGCGCAGCAGCGGCCGGCGCAGCAGCACGCGCGCGCAGCGGACCGCGTTCGCCGCGTCGATGTCCGGGAGTTCGTCGAAGGTCGCGATCATCGGGCGGCTCCGCGCAGTGGCTCCGAGGTGTCCGGGATGGCGCCGTCGCCGGAGACTTCGAGCACCGTGTCCCGAAGCGTCAAAGTGCCTGCGGCGCTGGAGATCCGGGTCTCCTGGCCCGCCTCGGGGCGGACCGTGACGCGCAGCCGGTGCACCGGGTCGAGCGCCGTGCCGGCGTCGTCGGAGCCGTCGCGCTGCGCCATCGCCAGCGTCAGCAGCTCGCACAGCACGCCGAGCGCATCGGCGGACAGCCGCCGCTCGTCCAGCCGCGAACTCGCCGCCGCGAGCTCGGCGACCGCCGCGGAGCGCCGCTCGTCGGCCTGCCGGGCCTGCGCCAGCAGCGTTTCCTCGGTCATCGGGTCGTCGAGCACCCGCGAGGTCCGGCCGCGCGCTCCGCGATCTCCCCGGCTGCGCACGCTCACCGTCACGTCGAGCATCGGGCCGTCGCGCCACGAGACCTTGTCGTTGTCGCTGTCGTAGTCCGGCGCGGGCAGCAGGTGCCGCGCCGAGTGCAGGCCGAACGCGGCCGAATACACCTGGTGGGCGGTGGTTTCGTCGGCGCCGTCGAACCACTTCGCCAGCTTCAGCAGCTCGCCCCGCCGCCCCGGCACCAGCCCGCCGCCGGACGTGGCGCGCTTGACGCTGGCCAGCAGCGAGCCGATCGCGCGGGCGGTGGCCTCGCGCAGCGCGGCGACCTGGCTCGGCCGGCCCGGCGAGTCGACGAACCAGTCGGTCAGCTCCTGCCAGTCCGCGGCGGTGCGGCCCCGCGCTCGCTCCACGTCGATGCCCAGCTGGTCGGCCGGGCCGAGCAGCCGGAGCAGCTCGCCGCGGACACCGGCCAGCCCGGCCAGCGAACCGGCGATCGTCCCGGTGTGCCGCAGCACGTCCTCGACGACCATCTGGATGTACTCGACCAGCAGGTTCCGGAACCCGGAGATCTCGTCGGGCGCCAGTTGGTGGCGCGTGACGACCTGGCCCAGGTAGGCGTAGAAGTCGCGCACCGTGGCGGCGAGCTCGGCGTGCTGCAGGAACACCGTGGTGACCTGCTCGGCGAGCCGTTCCCGGGCCTGCCGCGCGGGTTTCGCCCGCGGATCGCGGCTCTCGGCGGTCAGCGCCGTCGAAAGCGCCTCGCCGATCCCGGACAGCCCGCGATCGATGGCGGGCAGCAGCTCGCGCGACACCTCGCGGGCGCCCTCGGGAACCCGCAGCAGCGCGTCGACGTCCCGCTGCACCCGGACCGCGAGCTTGCTGACCTGGTAGCGCACGCTGCCGTGCTGGAACTCGGCGATGCTCGACGCGATCGTCTCGCGGCGGCCCACCACCAGGTTGCCCCACTTGACGAGCTGCTTGAGCCGGTCGATCACGGTGTCCACATCGGACTCACCGGCGGCCACCCGGCCTTCGCGCTCGGCGGCGGCCAGCGCCGCGGCGACCTCGCCGGCGGACAGGTCGGCCAGCAGCGTCGAGGTGAACAACCGCATGATCGCCAGGTAGGTGCGATGCTCGGGCGCCTGCAGGTAGGCGAAGAGCTGCAGGCGCTGCCCACCGTCGCGGGTCTGCTCGGGAGCCTGCGTGGCCGGCGCGTCCGTCGCGGTGGTTCCCGCGACGCCCGCGCGCAGCACGTCGGCATCGTGGTCAGGGGCCGTCACGGTCCGCCACGATATCCCGTCCTGCCGACACGGCAGGTCACCTGGCATGCGGTGACCGGTCCCACCAGCCCCAGCGGTAGCGTTCCGGGGAGCTTTGCGAGGTCGGGGGTGCCCGTGACCGGGCCACTCGCAATGCCGGGAACCCGAGGTGCGCCGGGGCTCGTGAGTGCTTTGGACCGCTCTGGCGATCCAAAACGCTCACGACCGATCACCAGCGCGAACGCCCGTCCGGGCGCGGGTTCCCGGGCTTGTTGGTGGGCATCGGATCGATTTGGAGGAACGGCACCGGTGAGCGCGGGACGTGCGGTCGGACTGCTACTCGGAGTGGCCGCGGACGCGGCGATCGGCGACCCGAAGCGCGGGCATCCGGTCGCGATCTTCGGCAAGGCCGCACAGGCCGCCGAGCGGGCGCTGCACCGGGACCAGCGCCTCGCCGGCATCGCCTACACCGGCCTGCTGGTCGGCGGCACGGTCGGCGTCGGGGTGCTCGCGCAGCGGTTATCGCGGCGCAGCCCCGTGCTGGAGGCCGCCGTCACCGGGCTGGCCACCTGGGCGGTGCTGGGCGGCTCGTCGCTGGCCGACGAGGGCACCGCGATGGCCCGGATGCTCGACGCCGGGGAGATCGACGCGGCCCGCGTGCGGCTGCGCAACCTGTGCGGGCGGGACTCGGCGGTGCTGGACGGGCAGGGCCTGGCGCGGGCCACGGTCGAGTCGGTCGCCGAGAACACCTCCGACGCGGTGGTCGCACCGCTGGTGTGGGGTGCGATCGCAGGGGTGCCGGGGCTGATCGGCTACCGCGCGGCCAACACGCTCGACGCCATGGTCGGCCACCGCTCGCCGCGCTACCGCAACTTCGGCTGGGCCTCGGCGCGCCTGGACGACGTGCTGAACCTGGTGCCGTCCCGGCTCGCGGCCGTGCTGACCTCGGCGTGCGCGCCGGTGGTCGGCGGCTCGGCGGGCGGCGCGTGGCGGACCTGGCGGCAGGACGCCTCGGCGCACCCGAGCCCGAACGCGGGCCAGGTCGAGGCGGCGTTCGCCGGTGCCCTCCAGATCCGGCTCGGCGGCCGGACGGTGTACGGCCACGTGGTGGAGCAGCGCCCGGTGCTGGGCGAGGGCCGGACGGCGGACGCGGGCGACGTGACGCGCAGCGTCGAGCTCTCGCGGGTCATCGGCACGGTCACGGGAGTCCTGACGGCGGCGTTCGCCCTGACCCGAGGCATCCGCCGGGACCGCCGGAACCGCTGACGTTCCGCCTGGTCAGGCCCCGTGAGTGTTTTGTGCTGCTATAGCAGCACAAAACACTCACGGCTCGTGTCAGGCGTGGTTGGTCTGCTGGGTGGCGTCGTCGGCCGGGGTCGCCGGCGCCTCGGATTCGGCGTTGCGGCGGGCCTCTTCTTCGCGCTCTCGGCGCTCTTCCTCGGCGATCGCCTCGGCCACCGACATCTTCCGGCGGCGGCCACCCTTCGCGCCGGGCTCCGCTTGGCCTGTGGGCTTCTCCGCAGCCGGTGCGTTCCGCCAGGCCGGGCGGGCGTCGGCGCGCAGCTCCGAGTACATCAGGTAGCCGATCGCGATGATCGCCATGATGCCGAAGGCGATCCACTGCAGGGCGTAGGAGAAGTACGGCCCGGACTCCAGGCGGGGCAGCGGCATGGCGCCCAGCACGCCCGGCTGGCCGTCGTTGAGCACCACGTAGCCCGGGCGCAGGGCGAGGCCGGTGCCGTTGGAGATGGTCTCCGCGTTCACCGCGTAGGCCCAGCGGTGCCCGTCGTGGTCGAACAGTGGGCGCTGCTTGCTGTCCTGCTCGTCGGCCCGGACGCGGGCGGTGACCGAGATGTCGCCGGTCGGCGCGGCGGCGTAGTCCGGTGCCCGGGTGCCGTCCACCGGGCGGATGAAGCCCCGGTCGACCAGCACCGTCGTGCCGTCGTCGAGCCGGAACGGGGTCAGCACCTCGAACGCGGGCTCGCCGAGCACCGTGCGCTGCCAGGCCAGCGTTTCGCGCTCCGGCAGGTACTGCCCGCGCAGCACGACCTGCGACCACTCGGTCCGCTGGTCCGGCGCCTGCCCGGCGGGCAGCACTTCCGCGAGCGGCTTCGGCGGCGCGTGGAACGACTCGGAGATGGCGTTGTTGCGTACCTGCGCTTCGTCGCTGCGGCTGAACTGCCAAGGGGCCAGGAGCGTGAAGCACAGCGACGCGAACACCACGACCAGTGCGATCAGGCCGAGCCAACCAGGTCGTAGCAAGAACTTCAGGCGCACCCTTCTACGGTAAGCGGCCGACGCCGGGCCTCGCCGCCGCCCCCGGTGCCCGCCGCCCCCGACCCGGTGTCCGAACTCGGGTGTTATGAGTCTTTTGTGAGAGTTGTCACCTCGGACTCAGTGGCGGAGGGCGGAGCGGGCGGCGGCGACGGCTTGTCTCGCGTAGCCACCGCCGAAGAGCACCGCGTGCACCAGCAGCGGGAACAGCTGGTGCAGTCCGATCCGGTGCTCCCAGCCTTCGGCCAGCGGGCTGACCTCTTGGTACGCCGCCACGACGCGGTCCAGGTGGGGGCAGCCGAACAGGTGCAGCATCGCGAGGTCGGTCTCGCGGTGCCCGCCGTGCGCGGCCGGATCGATCAGCCAGGCCCGCTGCGCACCCCAGTGCACGTTGCCGCTCCACAGGTCGCCGTGCAGCCGGGCCGGCGGCTCGGCGGGCCCGGCGATTTCGTCGAGCTGCGAGCACACCAGCGAGATCACCGCGCCGGCCTCGGCGCTGAGCGTTCCCGCGTCGACGGCGCGGCGCAGGTACGGCTCGATCCGGTGCCGGGCGTAGAAGGCGGGCCACTGCTCGCCGGGCTCGTTGCGCATCTGGGCGAGGCCGATCCACGCGTCAGCCGGGCCGCCCGGCGGCGCTGCGCCGAAGGCGGGCGCACCGGCCGCGTGCAGCGCGGCGAGTTCGCGGCCGAGCCGCTCGGCGGCCCGCGGGCTCGGCGCCGCCGCCGGGATGTGCTCGGTGACCAGCCAGTTCTCGTTGTGGCCGTGCACCTCGGGCACGGCGACCGCGTCGGGCTCGGCGAGCCAGGCCAGCGATGCCGCTTCGGCCGCGATGGCGCCGGGCATCGGCGTGGTCTTGGCGAAGACCGTCGTGCCGTCGTCGAGGCGGATCGCGAACGCGGCCGCGGTGCCGCCGCCGCCGAGCCGGCGCACGTCGTCCGGCGTCCGCCCGGTGATCTCCGCTACAGCTGCCCGGGCTTGGTCGCGCATCGCCGTCACAGCCGCTCGCGGACCCAGGCGAGCAGGCCCGGCGTCGCGGCCTCGATCATCGCCAGCACGTCGTCGAACCCGTTCGGCCCGCCGTAGTACGGGTCCGGGACCTCGGCGCCGTCGGCGGAGTCCGGGTCGAAGGCGCGCAGCAGCCGCACCTCGGTCGAGCCGTCGACGAGGCGGCGCACCGCGCGCAGGTGCCCGGCGTCCATGGCGACCAGCAGATCGGCGCTCAGGTGGTGGTCGTCGATCTGGGCCGCGACGTGTTCGGTGGGGTAGCCGTGGTCGGCGAGCACCTTCGCGGTGCGCGGATCGGCCGGCTCGCCGACGTGCCACGGCCCGGTTCCGGCACTGGTGACCTCGACCTGCCCGTCCAGCCCGGCCCGCCGCAGCTGCTCGCGGAACACCAGGGCGGCCATCGGGGAACGGCAGATGTTGCCGGTACAGATGAAGGAGATGTGCACGTTTCCCGAGGGTACGGACCGCTCGCTGCCGGCTCAGGCCACGGGGACCGGAGGAGCGGGTCGTTGGCCTCGAGGCGCGGATCGGGCGGCAGATCGCGCCTGCTGGATCACGAGGGGATCACCGTCGCCTTCGCGGCGCACGGGCCGGATTCAGTCCTGGTTAGACTGCCCGGGATGAACAGCGGGGACGACCGGGATTCGTTGCGCCACCACGGCGACGTCGACGCCGAGCACGGCCTGCTCGACTTCGCGGTGAACGTCCGCCTCGACCGCCCTCCGGCGTGGCTTCGCCACCGCCTCGCGGCGGCGCTGGACCGCCTCGGCCGCTACCCGTCGGCCGCCGACGACCTGGCCGCTCGGACGGCTGCCGCCGCCCGCCACGGCCGCGCTGCCGACGAGGTCCTGCCGCTGGCCGGGGCCGCGGAGGGCTTCGCTCTCCTGCCGTCGCTGCGCCCCCGCCTCGCCGCGCTGGTGCACCCTTCGTTCACCGAGCCGGAGCTGGCGCTGCGCACCGCCGGTGTCGAGGTCGTGCGGGTGCAGTTGGATCCGGCGGATGGTTATCGCCTGGACGCGGCCGCGGTGCCGGAGCAGGCGGATCTCGTGGTGCTGGGCAACCCGACCAACCCGACGTCGGTGCTGCATCCGGCGGCGGAGATCCGGCGGTTGCTGCGACCGGGCCGGGTGGTGCTCGTCGACGAGGCGTTCGCCGACACCGCGCCGGGCGAGCCGGAGTCGCTCGCGGGCTGCCGGGAGCCGGGGCTGCTGGTGTTCCGCAGCCTGACCAAGATGTGGGGGCTTCCGGGGCTGCGCGCCGGGTATGCGCTGGGCGAGCCGGAGCTGCTGCGGCGGTTGTCCCGCTATCGGCCACATTGGCCGGTCAACGCGCTGGTGCTGGAGGCGATGATCGCCTGCTGCGAGCCGGCGGCGCTGGCCGAATCCGGGCAGGCGGCGGCCGAGTTCGAGGAGCACCGCGACGGGTTGGTCGCGGAGCTGGATGGCATTCCGGGGCTGCGGATCGCGCTGCCCGCCCGTGCCCCGTTCCTGCTGTTGCAGGTCGATGGCGGGGCCGAGGTGCGGGAAGCGCTGCGGCAGCACGGCATCGCGGTCCGCCGGGGCGACACGTTCCCCGGCCTCGGCCCCGATCACCTGCGGGTCGCGGTTCGCGACCCGGCGCAGAACGCTTTGCTGGTAAAGGCTTTACGCGACATCTTGGGACGGGGGTGAGCCGGTGGTGGTGCGGCTTCGAGAGGTGATCGGCGCGCTGGAGGAGGCGTATCCGACCGAGCTGGCGGAGAGCTGGGACGCCGTCGGACTGGTGTGCGGCGATCCGGATTCGGTCGTGCAGCGGGTGCTGTTCTGCGTGGACCCGGTCGAGGCCACTGTGGACGAAGCGGTCGATTTCGGTGCGCAGCTGGTGGTTGCGCACCACCCGCTGCTGCTGCGCGGGGTGCACGGGGTGCCCGCGGACGATCCCAAGGGGCGGATCGTGCACCGGCTGATCCGGTCCGGCATCGGCCTGTACTGCGCGCACACCAACGCCGACAGCGCGGTGCAGGGCGTCTCGGATGCGCTGGCCGCGGCGATCGGCCTGACCGTGCTCCGGCCGCTGGCGCCGCACGCGGAGGGCGCCGGCACCGGGCTCGGGCGCATCGGCGAGCTGCCCGAGGCCGAGCCGTTCCGCGACTTCGTGAGCCGCGTCGCGCACAACCTGCCCACCACGGCTTGGGGCGTGCGCGGCGCGGGCGACCCGGACCGGCCGATCCGCACCGTCGCGGTGTGCGGCGGCGCGGGTGACTCCTACCTGGCGACCGCGGCGGCCGCCGGTGTCGACGCCTACGTGACCGCCGACCTGCGGCACCACCCGGCCGGCGAGCACCTGGCGCGGGCCGACGTGCCCGGCGCCGAGGTGCCGGCCCTGGTGGACGTGGCGCATTGGGCGAGCGAATGGCCGTGGTGCCAACAGGCCGCGGACACCGTCGCCGCCGCGCTGCCGGATACAGTCGAAGTCCTCGTTTCCACCCGCCGCACCGACCCGTGGACCGTTCACGCCGGCGCGGCATCCGACCCAGGGAGGGCGCTCGCGTGAAAGCCGACCCCGCCGTTCAGCGACGGCTGCTCGATCTCGCGGAGGCGGACGCGGAACTCAACCGCGTCGAGCACCGCCGGCGCACGCTGCCGGAGCTGGATCAGATCGGCCAGGCCGAGGGCGAGGTGCGCGCCAAGCGCGACGAGCTGGTGGTCGCCCAGACCGCGTTCAGCGACCTGGACCGCGAGGTCAAGCGGCTGGAGAACGAGGTCGACCAGGTGCGCGCCCGGGAGCAGCGGGACCGCGACCTGATGGCGGCCGGCGCGTCCGCCAAGCAGCTCGAAGACCTGGAGCACGAGCTGCAGACGCTCGCCCGCCGCCAGGGCATCCTCGAGGACGAGCAGCTGGAGGTCATGGAGCAGCGCGAGGCCCTCGAAACGAACGTGACGAAGTCGCGCGAGGCCGTCGCCGCGGCAGAGGAGCGGCTCACGGACATCCAGTCGCGCCGCGACGAGGCGCTCACCGACCTCGAGGTGGCGGAGACGCGCCGCAAGAGCGAGCGGGATCTGATCGTCAAGGCGATGCCCGCGGACCTCCTCGCGCTCTACGAGCGCATCCGCGGGCAGCGCGGCGTCGCGGCCGGGCTGCTGCAGGGCGCCCGGTGCGGCGCGTGCCGGATCGAGCTGGACCGCACCGCGCTGAACGAGGTGCGTGAGGCCGCGGCCGATGACGTGGTCCGCTGCGAGGAATGCGGCGCGATCCTGGTGCGGGAGAACCGGTGAGCTCGCGGGTCGTCGTCGAGGCCGACGGCGGATCGCGCGGCAATCCGGGCCCGGCCGGCTGCGGTGCGGTGGTCAGCGATGCCGAGTCCGGCGAGGTGCTCGCCGAGCGCTCGATCGGACTGGGCGTGGCGACCAACAACGTCGCCGAATACCAGGGCGCCATCGCCGGTCTGCGGGCCGCCGCCGAGCTCGGTGCCACCGAGCTCGAAGTGCGGATGGACTCCAAGCTGGTCATCGAGCAGCTCGCCGGCCGCTGGAAGGTCAAGCACGTCAACCTGCAACCGCTGGCCGCCGAGGCGCGGCAGCTGATCGCCGGGTTCGACCGCGTGGACCTGCAGTGGGTGCCGCGCGCGCAGAACGCGCACGCCGACCGGCTGGCCAACGAGGCGATGGACCAGCAGGCCGGCGGTACCAAGCAGTCGAGCGGCGCGGCGCCTTCCGGTACCGAGCAGGCGGAGACGAGCTCCGCGCGGATCCGGCCGTCCGGATGGCTCGGAGCCGACGGCACGCCGACGAAGATGCTGCTGCTGCGCCACGGGCAGACCCCGATGTCGGTGGACCGGCGCTATTCCGGCCGGGGCGACGTCGCGCTGACCCCGCTGGGGGAGCGGCAGGTGCGCGCCGCCGGCAAGCGCCTGGCCGCGATGGACGGCGTGATCACGGCGGACGGCGTCGCGCCGGTGATCGCCTCGCCGCTGACCAGGACCCGGCAGTCCGCGCAGGCGGTGGTCGACGCGACCGGCGGCGAACTGCACTTCCACGACGGCCTGCTGGAAACCGACTTCGGCGACTGGGAGGGCCTCACCTTCGGGGAGGCCTCCGAGCAGTTCCCGCAGCTGCACCGGAAGTGGCTCGGCGACCCGAGCATCGTGCCGCCGGGCGGCGAAAGCCTCGACGCGGTCTTCCAGCGGGTCACGGCGGCCCGTGACGATCTCCTCGCCCGGTACGCGGGTCAGACGATCATCGTGGTCAGTCATGTGACGCCGATCAAGGCGCTGCTGCGCCTCGGCCTCGACGTCGGCCCGTCGATGTTCTACCGGCTGCACCTGGATCTGGCGTCGCTGTCGATAGTGGAGTTCTACCCGGACGGCAACGCCTCGGTCCGCCTGGTCAACGACATCTCCCACTGGTCGTAGAACCTGTTTCCAGGCTCGTCCTGCTTAGCGGTGCGAGTGGCGGAATCTCAGAGGCCTTCTCACTGTGGGATCCCCGACTTATGTATGTCCAAATACGCGGCGTCGGGGCTGTCCTCGCGAGAAGGCCTCTGAGAACCCGCGGCGGTGCCGGCTGCGAGGGTGGGCTAAGCGGCTGCGCCGCTTCAAAGACAAAGGCCAAACCACAGTCGAAACCCTCTGAAGAGCCTCGTTACCGTTTCAAACGCCGAGCCTTGGTGCTGTTGCGCCGAAAATTCGCTCCCGATGATCACCCAGCGCATCTGATCCGCTTCGCACCGTTCCTGGTTCAGACCATTGACATGTGTGAGGTGGGTTACTAGCGTGCCCTGAAACCGTATAGGAAGTTAACGGATAGGGGTTTCGGTGGCGCGGGAAGCGGGGGCGGCGCGGGACGGGAGTCCGCGGCTGCTGCGGGCGATCAACGATCGGGCCGCGATCGAGGCGATGCTGCGGCGGGGCGCGCTGACCCGGGCCGAGCTCGAAGCCGTCATCGGCCTGTCCAAGCCCGCGACCGTCGCGCTGCTCGCCCGGCTGGAGAAGGCCGGCATGGTGCGCCGCGACAAGCTGCGCGGCGGGAATCGCGGGCCCGCCGCCCAGATGTGGTCGGTGAACGGCGTCCTCGCGCACGTCGCGGGCGTGAGTCTGACCCCAGACGAGGTCGACATCGTGATCGCGGACATCACCGGCGAGATCCGCGTGGAGCACCGCAGCGCGCTGCCGTCCGGCAACGACGCGCCGCTAGCGTTCGCCACCGCGATGACCGAGGCCGCCGCCCGCGCCGAGCTGCGCCCCGACCAGCTCGCCAAGGTCGTGATCGGCTCGCCGGGCGCCGTGAACCCGGCCACCGGGCACCTCGGCTTCGCCCCGCACCTGCCCGGCTGGGAAGGCTTCGACCTGCCCGGCCGGCTGCGCGCCGAACTGGGCACCGACGTGCTCGTCGACAACGACGTGAACCTGGTCGCGCTCGTGGAGATGACCGCCGGACGGGCCCAGCAGGTCCGGGACTTCGTGCTGGTCTGGCTCAGCGACGGGCTCGGCGCCGCCGTGGTGATCGACCGCGTGCTGCACCGCGGGGTGACCGGCGGGGCGGGGGAGATCGACTGGATGCGCGCGCCCGACCGGGCCCGGCTGGACACCGGCGTCGATCGCACCGGCTCAAGGCTGGGCGGCCTGCTCAGCTACCGGTCGATCAACAAGCTCGCCCGCGCGCACGGCCTGAAGGCCCGCAACGGCGCGGCGGCCGTGCAGGCGGCTCACGCCGCGGGCGCCGCTGGGCAGGCGTTCCTCGCCGACCTGGCGCGCCGCGTCGCCACCGGCGTCGCCGGTGTCGTCAGCGTCCTCGACCCCGAAATCGTGCTGCTGACCGCCGAGATCGCGCAGGTCGGCGGCCGTCAGTTCGCCGACCTGGTCGCCGCCGAGCTGCACCGCCTCGTCGTGCCGCGCACCCCCGTGGAACCGGCGGAGTGCACCGAGCGCGCGGTGCGCGCGGGCGCCCTGCAAGTAGCCCTCGGCCTCGCCCGGGAGCAGGTCTTCGGCCTGCCCGCCACGGCGGTGGGAATCCGATCCGACCCGGAAGTCCAGTTGGAGGAGGCGCGATGAGTCGGTTAACGGTCGTGAGCGGCCGTTCCGGTAAGAACCGGAACTATCGCTCACGAGCACTAGCGGCAGCGGGCACGGCGGTGGCGGCACTGGTCGCCGCGTCCTGCACGGCAGGATCCACATCGGACGGTCCGCAGCCCGCGCCGGGACCGGACCAGCAGGTCACCATCTCGGTGTCCAGCCAGTTCACCGACCGCGAGCTCGACGTGCTCAACCGGGTGCTCGACGGGTTCCACGCCAAGCACCCGAACATCACCATCAACAGCCAGGGCAACCAGGACGACGACAAGATCACCCAGGCCATCCGCGGCGGCAACCCGCCGGACGTGGCGATCTCGGCGGAGACGATCAACCTCGGCCAGTTCTGCTCCAGCGGCGCCTGGCAGGACCTCGGCCCCTACCTGCAGCGCGACCAGGTCGACCTGAACCAGATCCCGAAGGTCGTCCAGGAGTACACGCAGTTCCAGGGCAAGCGCTGCGCGATGCCGCTGTTGGCCGACGTCTACGGCATGTTCTACAACGCCGACCTCTTCGCCAAGGCGGGCATCACCGCGCCGCCGAAGACCATGTCCGAGCTGACCGATCTCGCCAAGCGGCTCACGGAGTTCAACCCGGACGGCTCGATCAAGGTCGCCGGTTTCCTGCCGGTGCTGACCTCGCAGGCCAACCACCCGTGGAACTGGGCGCCGCACTTCGGCGCGGAGTGGCTGGACGCGCAGGGCAAGTCGGTGCTGGGCCAGGACCCGGGCTGGCAGGAGATGTACCGCTGGCAGAAGGAACTCGTCGACTTCTACGGCTGGGACAAGCTGGTGCAGTTCACCGCCGGGCTCGGCCAGCAGTACTCCGCGGACAACGCCTTCCAGCAGGGCAAGATCGCGATGATGATCGACGGCGAGTACCGCACCGGGTTCATCGAGGACGACGCCCCGAACCTGCGCTTCGGCACCGCGCCGTTCCCGGTCGCCGACAGCAGGCCCGAGCTCTACGGCACCGGCTTCGTGACCGGCACCATCATCGGCATCCCGCGCGGCGCGGAGAACGCCGGCGCGGCTTGGGAACTGGTCCGCTACCTGACCACCGACACGACGGCGCTGGTGGAACTGGCCAACGGCCTCAAGAACGTGCCGACCACCACCGCCGCGCTGCACGATCCCCGGTTGGAGAGCAGCGAGCAGTACAAGACCTTCCTGGACCTGTTCGACAACCCGCAGCTGGTGGCCAGCCCGCCCAGCCCGAACGGCAGCGCCTACATGAAGTCCACTGAGGACTTCTCGGTGAAGTGGCAGAGCGGTCAGGTCGCCGATCTCGGCGGGGCGTTGCGGGAACTCGACGCCCAGATCGAGGCGGCCAAGGCGCTGGGCGGCGGCTGACGGCATGGTGGCGACGTTGGAACGGACGCGGCCGGGGCGGGCTGCCCCGCCCCGCGCCCGCACGGCGCGGAACCGCCTGCGGGTGCTCGGCTTCATGGCGCCCTGGATCATCGGGTTCAGCTGCTTCTTCGCGTATCCGCTGCTGGCCACGGTGTTCTTCTCGTTCACCGGCTATGACCTGCTGACCCCGCCGGAATGGGTCGGGCTGCGCAACTACGCGTACCTGTTCTTCGGCGACCCGGTGGTGCGCATCGCCGTGGTGAACACGATCTGGCTGGTCGTGGTCCTCACCGCGCTGCGCGTGGTGTTCGCGCTCGGCGTCGCCGCCGTGCTCGCCCGGTTGCGCAGCGGCGTCGGGCTGCTGCGCACCCTCTGCTACCTGCCCGCGCTCGCCCCGCCGGTGGCGGCCACGCTGGCGTTCACCTTCCTGTTCAACCCCGGCACCGGGCCGGTGAACGGGCTGCTGGGGCTGCTGGGCATCGACGGCCCGCTGTGGTTCAACGACCCGGCGTGGGCCAAGCCCGCCCTGACGCTGCTCACGCTGTGGGGCAGCGGCGAGCTGATGATCATCATGCTGGCCGCGCTGCTGGACGTGCCGCAGGAACTGCACGAGGCGGCGGCGCTGGACGGCGCGGGGCCGGCCCGCCGGTTCTGGCACATCACGCTGCCGTCGATCGCGCCGGTGCTGCTGTTCGGCGTGGTCAACTCGATCATCTTCGCGCTGCAGTACTTCACCCAGGCCGTGGTCGCCGGTTCGGTGGCCTCCGGGCAGGCGGAGGTGGTGGGCAGCAGCAAGGTCCTGGGCTACCCGGACAACGCGACGCTGACCTTCCCGGCCTGGCTCTACCAGCAGGGATTCCACTACTACAACATGGGTTACGCGGCGGCGATGGCGGTCGTGCTGTTCGTGTTCTCCCTCGGTTTCACCGCGTTGCTCATCCGCCGGATGCGCGGCGGCACCAACGCCGAGGAGGTGGGCTGAATGGCTTTGTTGAAGCGGCGAAGCCGCTTGACCCACCCTCGCAACTTGCACCGCCGCGGGTTCTCAGGTGTCTCCTCGGGAGGACAGCCTCAGCGCCACGTATTGGCATACACAAGTCGGGGATCCCGGACCGAGCGGGCGCCCGAGGTTCCGCAACCCGCACCGCCACGCAAATCGAGCACCAGGAAGGAGGTGGGCTGATGTCGCACGGCCGGTTGTACTGGGTCGCGGTGCACAGCGTCGGGATCGCGCTCGGGCTGATGTTCCTGCTGCCGCTGGTTTTCGTGTTCCTCACCGCGGCGATGTCCGACCAGCAGGCGCTCACCGCCGACCTGTGGCCGCAGGAGTGGCACTGGGAGAACTTCGGTGAGGTCTTCACCAAGGCGCCGATGCTGCAATACCTGACCAACAGCCTGCTGTACTCGGTGCTGGCCACGGCGTTCATGCTGATCTCCAGCATCCCGGTGGCCTATGCGCTGGCGAAGCTGCGCTGGCGGGGCCGCAACGCCGCGTTCGTGCTGGTGATCGCGGCCATGATGCTGCCGCCGCAGGTCACTGCGGTGCCGCTGTACATCGTGTGGACCCGCTTCGAGCTCACCGGCACGATCTGGCCGCTGATCATCCCGTACCTGTTCGGCGACGCGTTCAGCATCTTCCTGCTGCGCCAGTTCTTCCTGACCATCCCGCAGTCCTACGTGGACGCCGCGAAGGTGGACGGCTGTTCCGAGTTCACCGCGATGCTGCGGGTCGTGCTGCCGATGGCGCGGCCCGGCATCGCCGCGGCGGCGATGTTCTGCTTCCTCTACACCTGGAACGACTTCTTCGGCCCGCTGCTCTACGCCGGTGAGAGCCAGCAGTCCTGGACGCTGTCGGTCGGGCTGGCGTCGTTCCGCGGCATGCACCGGGTGGAGTGGAACCTGACGATGGCCGCGACCGTGCTGGTGATGCTGCCGGTCATCGTGCTCTTCCTGTTCGCGCAACGAGCCTTCGTCCGCGGTATCACCTTCACCGGAGTCAAGGGGTAGCGGAATGTGTCGAGGGGGGAGGAGGTTGATGATTTGGTAGATCGTGGAGGTTGTCGGTGCCGGTCGATACTGTTCTCGGTGATGAGGACGGCGCTGCAGGCGTACCGGTTCGCTCTGGACCCGAACCCTGGGCAGGAGTCGGCGTTGCGGTCGCATTGTGGTGCGCAGCGGTTCGCGTTCAACTGGGGGCTGGGCCGCATCAAAGCCAACCGTGATCAGCGGAAAGCCGAAGCATCGTACGGCCTGGACGGTGATGAGTTGACGCCGTCTGTGAGCTGGTCGGCCTACAGCTTGCGCAAGCCAAGCTGCGCCTGTCCGACCGTGCTTTCACCTGCTCCTCCTGCGGGATGAGCTTGGATCGTGACCTCAACGCGGCCCACAACCTCGCCAAGCTTGCTGAGGCCACGACGTCCTCCCCGAGTTGCGGGGCGACGGTAAACGAGCCCGACGGAAACCCACACAAGCCCCGCAATACGCGGGCAGCGGGTATCGCCACGGGAAGACCCGCGCTCAACAGCGCGGGCCAACGCCGGCACCGCAAGGTGCTGGCTCACAACACGTGTCCACACACTTCGTGAACGGTAGCCAGCGATGAAACTAACCGTGGTGGGCGGCGGTTCCACCTACACACCCGAACTCATCGACGGTCTCGCGGCCCGGCGGGAGCCGGCCATCGACGAGATCGTGCTGGTCGATCCGGACGCGGAGCGGCTGGAGGTCGTCGCCGCGTTCTGCCGCCGGCTGCTGCAGGAGGCGGGCCACCCGGCGCGGCTGCGCACCACGCCGGACGTCGTGGAAGCCGCCAGCGGGGCGTCGGCCGTGCTGCTGCAGCTGCGCGTCGGCGGCCAGGAGGCGCGCTTCGGGGACGAGACGTTCCCGCTGGACTGCGGCTGCATCGGACAGGAGACCACCGGTGCCGGCGGCCTCGCGAAGGCGCTTCGGACCGTCCCGGTGGTGCTGGACATCGCCGAGCACGTGCGGGCCGTCGCGCCGGACGCCTGGATCGTCAACTTCACCAACCCGGTCGGCATCGTCACCCGTGCGCTGCTGGCGGAGGGGCATCGCGCGGTCGGGCTGTGCAACGTCGCGATCACCTTCAGCCGCTGGATCGCGCAGCTGCTCGACGTCACGCCCGACGCCGTCCGGCTGGAGCACACCGGCCTGAACCACCTCACCTGGGTGCGCGGGGTCCGCGTCTACGGCTGCGACGTCCTGCCGGAGCTGCTGGCCGAGCACGCCGACGCGCTGGCCGGGCACATCGGCCTGCCGCCCGGCCTGATGCGGCGGCTCGGCATGGTGCCGTCCTACTACCTGAAGTACTTCTACGCCCACGACGAAGTGCTGGCGCAGCAACGCAAATCGCCACCTCGCGCGGCCGTGGTCGCCGACGTCGAACGCGACCTGCTCAAGCGGTACGCGGACCCGTCGGTGACGAGGAAGCCCGAGGAGCTGACGCAGCGCGGCGGGGCCTACTACTCGGAGGCCGCGGTGCAGCTGGTGCACGCCCTGACCGCGGGCGGCCCGGCGGAACACGTGGTGAATGTGCGAAACGACGGCGCGTTGCCGTTCCTGCCGGACGACATGGTCGTCGAAACCAACTCCACTGTGGACTCAATGGGAGCCCGGCCGCTGCCGGTGCGGCCGGTGGAGCCCGCGCTGGCGGGCCTGATCGGCCACGTCGCCGGATACGAGCAGCTGGCCCTGGACGCGGCGCTGCGCGGCGGCCGCGACCGGGTCGCCGACGCGCTGCTGGCGCACCCGCTGATCGGTCAGCACGCCGTCGCCGACGAGCTGGCCGACGAACTGGTCCGGCGCAACGCCCCGTTCCTGCCGTGGGCCCGATGAAGCCCGCGGTGCTGGCCATCGACGGCGGCAACAGCAAGACCGACGTGCTGCTCGTCGCCGCCGACGGGTCGGTGCTGGCCGCCGTGCGCGGGCCCGGCGCATCGCCCCAGCACGTCGGCGTGCAGCGGTGCCTGGACAGCCTCGCCGACCTGGCGCGGCAGGCCGCCGCCCGGGCCGGGTTGCCGCCCGCGTCGCCGTTCGCGGCGCACACCGCGGCGTGCCTGGCCGGGGCCGACCTGCCCCGCGAAGAGCTCGAACTCCGCCGGGCGATCGAAGAACGCGGCTGGTCGGATTCGGCGACGGTGGACAACGACACCTTCGCGCTGCTGCGCGCCGGCACCGACGACGGCGTCGGTGTCGCGGTGGTCTGCGGTGCCGGGATCAACGCCGTCGGCGTCGCGCCCGACGGCCGGACCTCCCGCTTCCCGGCGATCGGCCGGATCTCCGGCGACTGGGGCGGCGGGGCGTTCCTCGGGCAGGAGGCGCTGTGGTGGGCGGTGCGCGCCGAGGATGGTCGCGGCGCGCCGACCGAACTGCTGCCCGCCGTGCTGGCCCACTTCGGGGTGCGCACCGCGGCGGAGGTCGTCGAGGCGCTGCACTTCGACGAACTGCCCGCGACCGCGCTGCACGGGCTGTGCCCGGTGCTGTTCGAGGTCGCCGAGGGCGGCGATGCCATCGCCGGCGAGCTGGTCGACCGGCTCGCCGAGGAGATCGGGCTGCTCGCCACCGTGACGCTGCGCCGACTCGGGCTGCTCGACGGGCCCGCGGTGGTGGTCCTCGGCGGCGGGGTGCTCGCCGGGGCCGGGCGGCGGCTGCTGCCGGACATCACGCGCCGCTGCGCGAAGGTCTCGCCGGAGGTGGATGTTCGCGTCGTCGAGGCGCCGCCGGTGATCGGCGCGGGACTGCTCGGCCTCGACCGGATCGGCGCCGACCCGGTCGCCCTGCGCAGGCTGGCCGGGGCCGAGCCCCGGCCCGTCGGCTGAGCGGCTGTTCGGGATGTAGTGGAGTGCGGTAGGGCGGGTTTTTGAAGCGGTGCAGCCGCTTTGCCCACCTACGCAACTTGCACCGCCGCGGGTTCACGGTGCCCACCCCTTCCGGGGTTCTTCCAGCGAGGACAGCCGACGCGTCGTATGGGTCCAGACTTGTGTGTCGGGGATCCCACAGCGAGCAGGCCGCAGTAACTCCCGCAGGGGGCCGCTACCCGCACCGCTATGCGAACCGAGCCCTCGAACAACTGAACAAGCTGTGGCGGATGAGCCGGCCTGTAAGCCGGATTCTGTTCTCGGGAGCCTTGCGGCCGGCCCGGTCGGTGACCATCCATCTGGGCCTGCCGTCGCCGGCAGGCTCGGTGCGGCCTACCCGCGGACATCGGGCGAGCAGCCCTCGAACGTCCGCGCAGACGCCGCGAGGGCGTCCTCTTGACCTTGCTCCGGGTGGGGTTTACCGAGCCACCCCGGTCGCCCGGGGTGCTGGTGGTCTCTTACACCACCGTTTCACCCTTACCCGGCGAAAACGCCGGGCGGTCTGTTCTCTGTGGCACTGTCCCGCGGGTCGCCCCGGGTTGCCGTTAGCAACCACCCTGCTCTGTGGAGTCCGGACTTTCCTCGACGAGATCGCTCCCGCCGCGGTCACCCGGCCGACTCATCCGCGCGTTCGAGTCTAGAGGGTCCGGGAGGCCTTCCGCGCAGGTGGTCGACGCAGCCCCGGGCGCTGGAACACATGATCGACCCGGCAATCGGCGGATCCCTCGGGCGGGCTAATCTCTGCGTGCGCGCGATGGGCGTTTTGCGAAGTTTCCCAGCGTGCGCGTTCAGTTGCGGAGGGTGACGGCGTTGGGTTCTTGAGGTCGGGGCGATCGGTGCCGCTGCGGCATCGGTTTCTCGGGAGTCCGCGACGCCGCGCCGACGCTTCGCGCCGCCAGTCGGCGTCCTTCTTTCTTCTCGCGCGTCGAAAGCGAAACGCGCTGATCCATCGTTCGGAGCGAACATGACGAGATTCGTGGCGCCCAGCGCCGACGAACACGACGAGATACCGGCCGAGTCGCCCGCCGAAACCGCGGCCGGGACGCCCACCCGCCCCGCCGGCCGGCCCTTCCGGGATGCCGCCGCGTGGCTGATCGGCGGGCTGTCGTTACTCGTCACCGTGTTGTTCCTGGTGGTCAACCTGGCCTACAACCAGTGGCACTTCATCCCGCCCGTCGACGACGTCTACATCCACCTGCAGTACGCGCGGCAGATCGGCACCGGGCACTTCCTGCAGTACAACACCGGCGACCCGATCAGCACCGGCGCGAGCAGCCTGCTCTACGTGCTGATCCTCGGCGGCGCCTACGCGCTGGGCGTGCAGGGCGAGGCGTTCCTGCCGTTCGCGATGCTGTTCGGCGCGCTGTGCATGGCGCTGACCGCCGCGCTCACCTACCGGCTCGGCACCCGGCTCGCCGGCCGCCAGGTCGGGATCTGGGCCGGGCTGCTCGTCGCGCTCAGCGGCCCGCTGGCGTGGGGCGCCACCAGCGGCATGGAGATCGCGTTCGTCGCCTTCCTGCTGATCGCGCTGCTGCTGGTGTTCACCGCCGAGCGCGCGACGAACCGGTTCCTGTGGACGCCGCTGGTCGCCGTGGTGGCCGCGATGACCCGGACCGAGGCGCTGCTGTTCGCCGGCGTGCTCAGCCTGGCGATGATCTGGCACGTGATCGCGCACGCCCGCGGCACCCGCGCCGCCTGGCCGCGTGTGATCGGGCGGATCGCCTGGATCGGCCTGCCGGTCTACGCCGCCGCCGGGCTTTACGCGTACTACTGGGCGGCGACGGGTTCGGCGGAGCAGAACGGCGTGCTGGCCAAGTCGCTGCTGCACATGCCCGCGGTGTACCCGCTGGAAGTCGCGGACAAGGTGCTCAGCAACTTCCACACCTTCCTGACGGCCTTCGCCGGACTGTCCACTCAGGACTACATCTTCCCGGGCGCGCTGCTGCTCGCGGTGATCGGCGTGATCGGCCTGTTCCGGCGGTCCCCGCAGTGGCGCGGCCTGGCTCTGGCCGTCGGGATCGGCGTGGTGCTGGTGCTGGCCTCGGTGTCGACGCTGGAGTTCGCCGACGTCCACCACATGCGCTACGTGCAGCCGCTGATGCCGATCCTGCTGCTGTTCGCCGTCGTCGGAATCCACACGGCGGCGCAGCTGTTCACCGGCGGCGCGCGGCGCTCCGTGCTGGCCGGCGGCGTCGTGCTGGCGCTGCTGTTCACGGTCTCCCAGCTGCCGGCGTGGAGCCTGCGGCAGGCCCAGCAGGCGGCCGGCATCCGCGACCAGCAGGTGAGCATCGCCCACTGGATCAAGGGGAACCTGCCGCGCGGGGCGAACGTCGCGGTCAACGACGTCGGCGCGATCACCTACTTCTCGGACCGCTACGTGGTCGACCTGATCGGGCTGGCCACCACCGGGTTCGCCACGCCGAACCTGCACGGCGCCGGCAGCCTCTACGAGGAACTGCGGTACCTGCCGGAGGACCGGCGACCGGACTACTTCGCCATTTTCGACTCGTGGAGCGTGCACGGCCTCGGCGAGGCCGGCCTGTTCGGCCGCGAGCTGATCACCTTCGAGCTCAAGTCGCCGACGTTCTCGCACACGCCGCTCGGCGGGCTGTCGGCCTGCCAGGCCGCGCGGACCTGCAACAAGGTGACCATCTACCAAGCGGACTGGAACGCGCTGGGCTCCGGCGACGAGCCGCTGACGGCCATCGACGGGCAGATCCGCGACCGGCTCAACGTCGCCGACCTGCGCGACGAGGAACGGCACGACTACCAGGTCGTCCCGGCGCACCAGGGCTTCCAGCCGCGCACCCACGTCAAGACGGTCACCGGGCCCGACGGCGGTGACGTCGTCGACAGCGGCCGGCACGTCGTCGGCGGCGAGACCTTCACCTTCCACGACCTGACCCCGAACCGCGCGGTGACGATCATCGGCCGCGTCGACGCGACCGAGCCGCAGGGCGCCGAGCCGACCGGTTCTCGCGCCGTCCAGGTCGCGGTGAACGGGGAGGTCGCGGGCGTCTGGAACTTCGACGCCGACCCGCGCGGCTGGGTCGAAAGCACCTTCTCGATCCCGGCCGAGCTGGTCACCGACTCGACGATGACCGTCGAACTGGGCCCGCTGCAGGAATTCCTCGGCCCGTATCCGGATTACCAGTCCTACGCCTACTGGGTCAGCCAGTAGCGCAATCGGCGGATGCCAGCGCCCCGGCCCTCGCGGCCGGGGCGTTTCGGCATTCCGGCCGGAAGTGGCCGGAAGTGGCCGGAAGTGGCCGGTAGACAGTCCACTGTGCACAACCCGAGCGGCAGGCGCGGCCGCCCTGCCCGCCGGGCGCTGTACCCGAACCGCTACCCTGAGTTGGCGCGCCAAGATCACCTTGTTTCGATCCGGCTCCGTGGCTTCACATTCGCGTGATCCGGTCGGGTGCATCATGACGCGATGTGCGGAAATCCACTGGCTCACCGAAGTCATGCACTGTGTGTTACGAAGGGGCTCGCAAGCGGGTGAACAGCCACACGAATCCAGACCAGAACCGGCCTGGTGGGCGTCTTTTTCCCGATGATCTGCCGAAAGCGGCCCGCCCGAACGGCCTATTCACGGCGTGACGGCGAGGACTCCGCGACACCGTTTCCGCCACACCGGAACTCGCAACCACTACTTCTGGTGACCATGTCATGTTCTACTCGTACCTGCGTGCCGGGCCGTGCCCGGCGGGCTGAGGTACCGACCCGACGACACTCCGCGCAATCAGGGGTTAAGAGATGACCGCCATGCCGCTGGAAACTCTGGCGCAACTGGACGTACTGGCGCAGCAGACGCAGGTGGGCACCGGAGGCATTCAGAGCTGGATCCTCGAGAACCTGCTGCCGCTCCTGCTGCTCACCGTCGCGATCCTGCTGCTGTGGCTGGGCGGCGGCAAAGGCGACAACGCGGGCGTCATGCGCCGCGTCGGCGGGGTGATCGTCGCGCTCGCGATCATCGGTTTGGCCGTGAACGGCGCAGGCGTGAACATCGGCACGTTCATCGCGGGCCTGTTCAGCACCACCGGCGGGTGATCCGGCGTGCGAATACGGACCGACGACGAGATCTACCGGGTCGACGCGGTCTGGCTCGGCCCGCCCAAGGCGACCTTCCCGTGGCGCGCTCGCTACGTCGCATGGGGCGTGGGGCTCGTGGTGTTCCTGCTCGTGCTCGCCGTGGAACGCCGGATGAACATCGGCTTCGACTTCTTCTCCACCGCGTGGGCCGTGATCATCACGATCGTCATGACCCGGATCATCTGCTCCCGGATCGGACACGAGCGACCGCTGGGCGCGGTGCTCGTGATGTGGCTGCGCGAACTCACCGCGCCCCGGGAGAAGACGTCCGGCACGGGCGGAGCCGCCAGCGCCGCCCGGATCAGGGTGCAGTCGCAGCGCCCTCGGCCCAAGAAGTCCAAGCGGGGACGTCCGGCACCGCCGCAACAGCAGCGGCCCGCCCGACCCAGGCAGCAGCCGGTCGCCCGCAGCACGGTTCCCAGCAGGCGCACGCGTAGCAAGGAGGTTCGCGGTGTTCGGTCGCCGGCCAGGCCGTGAGCGCAACACGCACCAGGTTCCGGGTCCCCGCGGCTCGAACGGCAAGGTCCGCAGCGCGAAGGGCAAGCCGGGCAAACGTGGCCGCGGGCCCGGCGACGAGCAGTCCATCCCGAACTACACGCCGTCGATCGCCACGCGGTCCATCGACGGCCACCTGCTGCGCACCGGTCAGGACGTGTTCGCCTGGTACCGGCTCTCCCCGCAACGCTGGTCCTTCCGCTCCGACTCGCAGCGCCAGGACCTGATCGCGGCGATCGCCGGCCAGTACGCCGAGCTGCAGGGCCGCTGGATGCACCTGCGCGTGACCAACCGGCCGTACCCGATCCGGATGTGGGCCGAGGCGCACGTGCACAACGCGCGCTACCCGCTGCCGGACGCGCCCGGCGCGCTGTCCTTCGACGACTACATGGTCGGCGAGCAGCAGCAGCTGATGGGCCGCTCCATGGCGGAGAAAGAGGTCTACCTGGGCGTCCAGGTGCAGACCCGCAACGTGGTGGACCGCGCGGTGGAGCGCGCCGCTCCGCTGCTGCGCCGGGTGTTCCCGGAGGCGGTGGACGCCGAACTCGTCGCGCTGGACAGCGAAGTCGAGCACCTGGACCAGGTGATCGGCTCGGCCGGGCTCGATGGGCGCCCGGTGACCGCCGAGGAGATCTCCTGGTTGATGCACCGCTCGTGCTCGCTGGGACTGCCCGCGCCCCGCAACCTGCCCGCGGTGCCCGGCGCGCCGTGGGAACCCGAAGACCTCGCGTCCTTCACCGACGCCTCCGACATGCACCAAGACCCGTACGCGCCGACCGTGACGGTGCGCGGCCGCACCGGCTCGAACGCGGGCGTCACCCGCCACCTCGCGGTGCTCACCGTCGGGCAGACGCACGGCCTGCAGATCCCGGAGATCGACGACCCGTGGGTGCAGCACTCCGACCGGCTGCCCGCGCCGGTCGAGTGGTCCGCGCGGATCTACGTGCGGCGCCCCGAGGACGTCGGCGGCGAGCTGCAGCGGCAGATGAACAAGGTGCGCTCCCAGGTCCGGCACTACACCGAGGAGCACGGCCTGGAGCCGCCGACCTCGCTGGCCCGGCAGGCCGGCCGGGTGCTCGAGGTCGACGACGAGATGACCTCCGGCTTCACCGCGCTGGCCACCCGCGTCAAATCCTGGTGGCGGCTGGCGGTTTCCGGCCCCACCGAGCGGGACGCGCTGCGGTTGGCGCAGCAGATCCTCGACCTCTACAAGCCCAAGATCGCCGTCGAGCACCCCGAAGCGCAGTACGCGATGGCCCGCGAGTTCATCCCCGGCGAGCCGCTGGCCAACAGCGCCTACCTGCGCCGCGGCTCGGTGGTCTGGGCGGCGTCCGCGGTGCCGCAGGCGACCGCGGAGGTCGGCGACCGGCGCGGCGTCCTGCTCGGCGAGACCTGCACCGCGACCCGGCGGCCGGTGGCCTGGGACCCGTGGATGGCGCAGGAGATCCGCGACGCCTCCGGCCTGACCGCGATGGTCGCCGGGCTCGGTGGCGGAAAGTCCTTCCTGGGCGGCGGAATCGTCTACAAGACGCTGCGCTCGGGCGCGCACTGGACGCTGCTGGACCCGTCCGGCCCGCTGGCGGAGCTGTGCACGCTGCCCGAACTGCGGCCCTACGCCCGGCCGATCAACCTGCTCAACGCCCAGCCCGGCATCCTCAACCCGTACCGGGTGGTCGCCGAGCCGGACCTGGAGCACTTCGTCGACGAAGAAGACCCGGAACGCAGCTGGCGCCGCGAACGCGCGCTGGCCGCGGCCACCCGGCGTCGCCTGGTGCTCGACGTGCTGACCGGCCTGCTGCCGTACGAGGTGGCGAGGCTGCCGCAGACGCGAATCGTGCTGCTGCGCGCGGTCCGCGCCGTCGGCGGCCGGCCGGACGCCCACCCGGGCATGGTCTTCGAGGCGCTGCGCCGTGACGCGAGCGAACACCACGAGCACGCCGTGGTGGTTGCCGACTTCCTCGACGAGATCCGGGAACGGATGTCGCTGCTGATCCCAGAGATCAACGCCGACCCGTACTCGGAGCGGCGCGAGGACCGGCTCACGGTGCTGACCATGGCCGGCCTGACGCTGCCGAAGGACGGCGTCGGCCGGGAGCACTGGACCGACGCGGAGGCGCTCGGCGTCGAGATGCTCAACCTGGCCGCCTGGCTGACGCAGCGGTCGATCTACGAGCGGCCCAAGAACGAGCGCAAGGGCGTGTGGATCGACGAGGCGTTCTTCCTCTCCGAGGTGCCGACCGGCCGGGTGCTGATGAACCGGTTCGCCCGCGACTCCCGAAAGTGGAACGTCCGGGTGCTGCTGTCCAGCCAGATCCCGGCCGACTTCCTGCGCATCCAGGGCTTCGTGTCCCTGCTGGACTCGGTGTTCATCGGCCGGCTGGACGACGAGCAGGCGCAGGCCGACGCGCTGCGGCTGCTCAAAGTTCCGGTCGGCGCCGGGTACGAGCAGGTCGTGGCGGCGCTCGGCCGCCGGCCGGGCCCGGCCCGCAACGCCACCGAGCGCGACCGCTCGCCGCGCCAGTTCATCTTCGGCGATGGCGCCGGTGGCGTGGAGAAGATCCGCATCGACTTCTCCGGCCCGCACCTGGAGCACCTGCGCGACGCGCTCGACACCACGCCGACCGCCGACGACTACGTCGAGCACCGGTCCCTGAAGCCCGCCGGCGACGGAGCGAACTCCGACTCCAGCGCCCCCGCGCTGCGCTCGGGCGACGAGTATCCGGACGACTACGAATCGTTCGACGAGTTCGAGCTCGAAACGGTCGGCATCGGCTACGCCGAGGACGGCAGCGAGCGCTCGACCGGCCGGCCGGGCGAGCGGGGTGGGGAAGACGCGCGGTGAGCGGCCAGATCAGCGGAGCTGCGCTCGCGACCCTGCTGCTCGCGGTGGTCGTCGCGATCCTGTTCTCCCGCCACCGGAAGCGGCGTGAGCGGCTCGTTTCGGCGGCTCCGAAGCGCCGCGCGTTCGCGCTCGTCGCCGGGCTGATCGCCCTCCAGGCGCTGATCGGAGCCCCGGCCTGGGGCCAGGGCTCCGACTGCAAGGAAGCGCCGAACCCGGAGCGACCCGGCTCGGGCATGGTCGGCGCGCTGGATCCCGCGCCGATGGGAGTCGGGAACCCGGGCAGTGCCTACGACGAGGTCGGCTACGCCGGGCTGGTCTGGCACACCTACGACCTCGGCTGCGGTCCGCAGGGCGTGACCAACCCGAACGCGCTGGTCGACACGTGGCTCGGCAACGAGATGTTCAACATCGCCAAGAACCTCGTCGGCTCGACCAACGGCCTGCACTACGCGCTGCTCAACGGCGACCTGATGGACCCGCTGGACGACGTCATCGCCACCGGCACCGTCGCGCTCTACGACAGCGTGTTCACCCCGTGGTTCGGGCTGGTCGCGCTGGTGCTGGCGATAGTGCTGTTCCGCTACATCTGGTCGGGCGACCTGGCCAGCATCGGCAAGCGCGGCATGTGGGCGCTGGCCGGGCTCTGGTTCGCCTCCGCGACCTACCTGACGCCGCTGGTCTACACGCACGCGCTGGACGACGTGGTGATAACCGGGACATCGGCGGTGCAGGCCGGGTTCCTGCGGGAGGTCGGCGTCGACGAGAGCAACGCCCTGCCCACGTTGCTGCACGACCAGGTCATCTACCGCAACTGGCTGCGCGGGGAGTTCGGCTCGCCCGATTCGCCGCAAGCCCAGGAACTCGGCCGGGAACTGCTGCGCGCCCAGGCGTGGACCAAGCAGGAGGTCAACGCCGGGGCCGACGCCGGCTCACCGGAGCCGAAGAAGCAGGCGTTCGAGGACGTCGCCGGCAAGATGGGCAGCTCCTACGGCTACTTCCAGGGCGTCGACGGCAGCCGCGTCGGCGCCGGTGTGCTGGCGTTGGTGCAGGGCTTCTCCTACGCGGCGTTCCAGCTGCTTGCCAAGGCGACGATCCTGCTCGCCCAGGTGCTGCTGCGGGTGCTGATCCTGGCAGGCCCGCTGATCGGCCTCGTGGCGCTGATCTACCACCAGGTGCTGCGCACCATCGGCCGGGTGGCCGGTGCGGCGGTGCTCAACGTGGTGATGATCTCGGCGCTGGCCGGGCTGCACACACTCATCCTGACCTGGATCTTCGACCCGCTGCGCAATTTCTCGCCGCTGACCCAGATCCTGCTGGCCGCGCTGGTGACGATCGTGTTCCTGCTGGTCGCCAAGCCGGTCCGGCGGATCGGCCAGATGGTCCAGCTGTCGGTGGGCACCGTCAGCCGCGCCATGCCGCGCGCTCCGCAAGGGCTGTTCTCCCGGTTCCGCGGTCGCCCCAAGCCGGACGAGGACGGCGGCAACTTCTGGGACCAGGTGCGCGACATGGATCCCGACGAAGAGTCCGGGACGCCGCAGCGCGGCCGCTGGCGGAGCCGGCCGGAGGCACAGCACATGTCGGTCGCGACCGCGCAGCGGTTGGACCGCGACACGCCGACAGCGGTGGCGGCGGGCGCGGGCACCGCGCTGCCGGCCGGAGGCGCGGTGCGCCGACCGGGCGGTGCGGCGGCGCTGCCGGAGGCGCGGAGCACGAGCCGAGTCGTCGATACCAACCCGGTGGCGGATGCCAAATGGGACGGGATCGAGGAAGATCCGGTGCTGATCCCGTCGCGCACGGCGGGTTCCCCGGTGCCCGGCCCGCCGGAGCCGCCGGGACCGCGCCGAGCGGAGATGGAGGTCGTGGCCGGCCGTCCGGTCTACGTGGTCTACCGGCCATCCCGAGGGCTGGAGGTGGCCGATGGCTGAGGACTTGACCATGAGCTCACCTTGCATTGCGGTGCGGGTGGCGGCCCCCCTGCGGGAATCACCGTCGCCTGCTCGCTGTGGGATCCCCGACACACGTATGTCCGATACGACGCGTCGGGGCTGTCTTCGCGAGAAGACGCCTGAGAACCCGCGGCGATGCGAGTTGCGAGGGCGGGCTAAGCGGCTGCGCCGCTTCGAAGACGGCACCTGGCGCAAGAGGGGGAGCTGATGCCGATCCGGACGCACCGCGGGCGGGCCGCGGTGTACCGCAGGTTGTGGGGCTGGCCGCTGCGCTCGCCGAAGCACCTGGTGGGCGCGGTCATCGTGCTCGCCGTGGTGGCCACGGGCATCGGCTACCTGCTGCCCGAGCCACCGCCGAGCTCGAACATGGCCGCTTCCCGCACCACGGCCCCCCAGCACTCCGCGGTGGTGCCGCCGCCGACCCGGACGAAGGCGCCGCCGACGATCTCGGTGCCGCAGGCCGCCCCGGTGCCGGTCGCCCCCGATCCCGCCGGGCTGGCCATCGTCGAGCAGTGGGGCAAGGCGTGGGTGGACCACCCGGTCGGCGCCGATCGCCAGCAGTGGCTGAGCAAGCTGCGCCCGTACACCACCGACGAGTTCCTCACCGAGATGTCGTCGGTGGACCCGAGCAACGCGGGCAACGTGATCACCGGCGCGGCCAGCGCGGTCAACGCCACCGCGGGCTCGATGGTGGTGCGGCTGCCGACCGACATCGGCGCGCTGGCGGTGACCGTGAACAAGACCCCGGCAGGTTGGCGAGTGGCCCAGTACGACAAGGAAGGCTGACATGCGGAAGCTCGTGGTTGCGGTCGTCGTGCTCGCGGGTTTCGCAGGTCTGATCGGCATCGGCGCGGTGACCGCGCTGCTGGTCGGCAGCGGTGGTCGCGGCGCGGGCTGGTCGAATTGCAGCGCCGACCTGGGGCCGTGGGGCGACGGCGCGGGGCGCGGCGAGAAGGACGCCTCGACGCTCACCGACGAGTCGGTCGGCATCGCCCAGCGCATCATCGAGATCGGCAAGCAGCGCGGCCTGCCGCCGCGGGCCTGGCAGATCGCGATCCAGGCGGGCAAGACCGAGTCGAACCTGGCCAACCTGTTCCACGGCGACCGGGACTCGCTGGGCATCTTCCAGATGCGGCCGTCCATGGGCTGGGGCACGGTGCAGCAGGTCACCGACGTCGACTACCAGATCAACAAGTTCTACGACGTCCTGCTCGCGGTGCCCGGCTGGGAGGAAATGCGGCCCGGCGAAGCCGCCCAGCGGGTGGAGCGCTCGGCGTTCCCGCTGCGCTACCACAAGTGGGAGCCGATGGCCGCGCACCTGGTGAGCGTGGAGGGCGACGTCGAGGGCGTCAGCGCCTGCGAGGACCTGCCCAGCGCGGGAGTGCTGGCCGATCAGGCCATCAAGTACGCCCAGACCCAGCTCGGCAAGCCGTACGTGTGGGGCGCGGCCGGGCCGAACTCCTTCGACTGCTCGGGCCTGACGCAGCAGGCGTGGAAGGCGGCCGGGGTGGAGATCCCGAAGTACTCGCAGACGCAGTACTTCCAGGGCGGCGTGCACGTCCCGCTGGCCCAGGCGCAGCCCGGTGACCTGGTGTTCTGGGGCTACGGCCGGGACCCGAAGGGCATCCACCACGTGGCGCTGTACCTGGGCGACAACGAGGTCCTGCACGCGCCGCAGCCCGGCGAGTCGGTCGAGGTGACGAAGCTGTGGGACGGCGGTCAGCTGCTGCCCACGGTGGTGCGCCCGGCCACCGATCCGCCGCCGGCGGGCCAGACCGCGCCGCCGTCGACCGGGCCGGCTCCGCCTGCCGACGCGCCTGCGCCGCCCGCCGACACGCCGTCGACGGGCGTGCAAGCTCCTGCCGCCGGGGGTGCGCGGTAGGTAAGAATGGCGGCGGCCTGCTGACCTTCGGAAAGGGTTGATCATGTTCACACCAGACCCGATTCCGCGGCCGTCCGGTCCGCCCGCGTCGAGCACTCCGCTCGGGGACTACCTGGCCCGGCCCCTGCCCGGCGTGGACGCCGGGTACGCGGTGCTGCCGCGATCGCTGGCCGAGGCGATGCCGCTGCCGTGGCAGCACCAGATGAGCAACCTGCTGGCGGAGTTCCACCAGGCCTTCGGGCACCTGCAGTGGCCGGTGTACCGGGTGGTGCCGTCCCGCTACGAGCGGCTGGTGGACCTCGACGACGACCAACTCGCCGAGGTCGGGTGCACCGTCGAGGTCGACGACAACGGCGAGCTGGAGTACCGGATGCGGGACGGGCGCCGCATCGACAATCCGGAGACGCACCAGGTGCTGGTGTCCTGCCTGGACCCGATCCCGCGGCAGACTCCCGGCGGCCCGCAGCCGACCCCGGCCGCGCCGCCCCCGCCGGCCTGGTGAGGTTGGGACATACCGGTCGTGTCGCCGCTTGGCGCGTGACACGTGCGCGTCGTCGTGCGAGGCTCGATGCATGGGCCGCGGAAGTTGGTACTTCTGTTTGACGCATCGGCAGGTCGAGCCGAAGGCCGGTTGCCGGGCTGCAGAGCGCCTGGGGCCGTACCCGGACCGCGAGACCGCGGCTCGCGCGCTGGAGATAGCCGAGGAGCGGACCAAGGCGGCCGACGAGACCGACCGGCGCTGGAACAGCGAGGACTGAGCTCGTGGCGGCGGCGGGAACCCCACCGGGTGGCACCGGAGTTGCCGCCGCCTTACCGACCGGCCGCAGCCGGCCGGAGCTGGGCCTGGACTTCTCGGCGATCCGCGCCGAGCTGGGGTTGCCCGTCGACTACCCGACAGCCGCGCTGGCCGAGGTGGAGCACACCGTCGCGCAGCAGGTGCCGACCGGCGCGCGGGTGGATGCCACCGACCTGCCGCTGGTGACGGTCGACCCGCCCGGGGCGAAGGATCTCGACCAGGCGGTGCTGGTCCGGCGGTGGCGCAGCGGCTACCGGATCCACTACGCGATCGCCGACGTCGCCGCCTTCGTGGTGCCCGGCGGCGCGCTGGACGTGGAGGCGCGGCGGCGCGGGCAGACCCTCTACCTCCCGGACGGCAACGTTCCGCTGCACCCGACGCGGCTGTCCGAAGACGCCGCGAGCCTGCTGCCGGACCAGGTGCGCGCGGCGGTGCTGTGGACGATCGATCTGGATTCCGATGGGCTGCCGGTGGGCGTCGACGTCCGGCGGGCGCTGGTGCGGTCGGTCGCGCAACTGGACTACGACGGGGTGCAGCGCTCCCTGCGGCTCGGCGTCCCGCATCCGTCCATCGAGCTGTTGCCGGAGGTCGGGCGGCTGCGCCGGGAGCAGGCGGTGCTGCGCGGCGCGATCGAACTCGGCCTGCCCGAGCAGCAGGTCGAATCCGACGGAGGCGGCGGGTGGCGGCTCGTGCTGCGGCCGCGGCTGGTGGTCGAGGCGTGGAACGCGGAGATCTCGCTGCTCACCGGAATGTGCGCGGCGGAGATGATGCTGTCGGCCGGGATCGGCGTGCTGCGCACGGTGCCCGATCCGGAGCCGGAAACGGTGGCCGGGCTGCGCCGGTCGGCGACCCGGCTCGGCGTGCACTGGCCGGTGGACACGCCGCCCGCGGCCGCGCTCGCGGGGCTCGATCCGATCCAGCCGGAGGCGCTGGCCGTGCACGTGGCGGCGACCCGTCTGCTGCGCGGCGCCGGCTACACCGCCTTCGGCGACGGCGCGCCGGCGAAGGCCAACCACGCGGGCATCGGCGCCTCGTACGCGCACGTCACGGCCCCGCTGCGGCGGCTGGTCGACCGCTACAGCGCCGAGGTGTGCCTGGCGGTGGCATCGGACCGGGAAGTACCGGAGTGGGTGCAGGCCGCGCTGGCCGCGCTGCCTTCGGCGATGGGCAGCTCCGACCGGATGGCCGGACAGGTGGAGCGGGCCTGCATCGCGCAGGCGCAGGCCTGGTCGCTGGCGTCGCGGGTCGGCGAGGAGTTCGCCGCGACGGTGCTGCGCGTGCCCAACGGCACGGCCGGCGAGGTGTTCGTGGCCGATCCGCCGGTCATCGCGCGGTGCAGCGGCACCGGCCTCGGCGAGGGCCAGCAGGTCCAGGTGCGGCTCGTGGAAGCCGACCCGGTGCGCCGCGACGTCGCGTTCGAAGTGGCCTGACACACACCCCGTGGCAAATTGGTCTCCTCAGGTCGATCGTGGGTTACGCATGGTCGATGGCGACGAAAGGGGCCGAGGGTGGCTGAGGTGCGGGAGATGACGGTCGGAGTGCTGGGCGGCACCGGGGCGCAGGGCCGCGGGCTGGCGATCCGGTGGGCGAAGGCGGGCCTGAAGGTCGTGATCGGCTCGCGCAACGCCGAGCGCGCCCAGCAGGCGGCGGCCGAGATCGTCGAGATCGCGGGCGGCGACGTCTCCGGCCAGGACAACGCGGGATGCGCGGCGGCGTCGGACATCGTGCTGGCCGCGCTGCCGTGGGAGGGCCACGCGGAGACGCTGAAGTCCCTGCAGGCGGAGCTCGCCGGCAAGATCCTGATCGACTGCGTCAACCCGCTCGGCTTCGACAAGAAGGGGCCGTACGCGCTGCCGGTGCCGGAGGGCAGCGCGGCGCAGCAGGCCGAGCAGCTGCTGCCGGAGTCCCGGGTGACGGCGGCGTTCCACCACGTCTCCGCGGTGACCCTGGCCGATCTCGCGGTCACCCACGTGGATCTGGACGTCCTGGTGCTCGGCGACGACCGCGAGGCCACCGACGTGGTCCGCGAGCTGGCCGACGTGATTCCGGGCGTGCGCGGTATCTACGGCGGACGCCTGCGCAACGCCCACCAGGTGGAGGCGTTCACGGCGAACCTGATCGCGATCAACCGCCGCTACAAGGCGCACGCGGGCCTCCGGATCACCGACGTCTGATCGGGCGACGCTCCCACCCACCATCGGCCCTGATCACCCGGAGCCGGCGCGATTTCTCGTGAAATTGCGCGGGCTCCGGGTGATCGGCGTCGGGCGGCGCGAAATTGTCCTCTGCGGCCGGGGACGGCACCCTGAGCGACGGAGGTGGTTCGTGGTGCTGCCGGACGAGGCGAGCAGTTGGAGCGACGACGAGCGGGAGCGGGCGGACGCCCTGCTCGACGGGCACACCATCGTGGTCAACGTGCGCAAGGACGGCCCGCACAAGCACCTGGTGCCGTGGCTGGAGGAGCAGGGCCTGCTGACCTACGTGGGGCACGCCGGGCCGCGGCACCACTGGCCGGAGTCGGATTTCGCCAGCCCGTTCCTCAAGGAGGCGAAGATCGATCGCGAGGCGATGGTCCGGCACTACGAGCAATGGTTGGACGAGCAGCCCAACCTGCTCGCGGAGCTCCGCGAGGGCGTGCTGAACGGCCGCGCGCTGGGCTGCTGGTGCGCGCCCAAGCCGTGCCACGCCGACGTGCTCGCCAAACGCGCGGGCTGACCTAGCGGGCCGGCGCGCGCTGGGCGGCGCCCTGCTCACGACTCTCGGCCCGGCAGCGATCCCAGCGGCGAGCGCGGTCCTGACCACTGCTGTCACTGCCGCTGTACAAAGCTGCGCGACCGGCCAGGGCGGTAGTGCCCTCGTGAGCGTTTTGGGCTGCTGTAGAGGCTGTTTTGGATGTGGTGACGTGTGGATGTGGTAACGCGGGCGTTTTGTCTTTGAAGCGGCGCAGCCGCTTAGCCCACCCACGCAACCGGCACCGCCGCGGGTTCACGGTGCCCACCCCTCCGGGGTTCTCCCAGCGAGGACAGCCCCGACGTGGTGAATTGGCCATTCATGATGTCGGGGATCCCACAGCGAGAAGACCGCGGTGACTCCCGCAGGGGGGCCGCCACCCGCACCGCTATACAGGACGAGTTTGGAAACAGCCTCTATAGCGATCCAAAACGCGCACGAGGCACGGGCAACGGAGCTCTAACCTGGCGGGGTGGAGATGCTGATCGGAGAGCTGGCCCGGCGAACGGGGTGAGCACCCGCGCGCTGCGCCACTACGAGCACAGCGTCGCCTGATCACATCTCGGCGCGTCGCCCGCCGTCCACCGTCCAGGCCGCCCCGGTGACGTAGGAAGCCTTGGGGGACAACAGGAACGCAGCGACCGCGGCCAGTTCCGCCGGGTCTCCGGACCGGCGCAGGGCCGCCGCTTGCTCGGCTTGCTCTTGCGCCTTCGGGTTGCCGGCGGCGAGTTGGCGGGCGCGTTCGGTGTCGAAGCGGCCGGGCAGCAGCGCGTTGATCCGGACGCCGCGCGGCCCGATCTCGTTGGCGAGGTCCTTCACGAAGCCCTGCGTCGCGGGCCGGGCGACGTTCGAGCTGGCCAGCCCGGTCAGCGGCTCCGCGCCGGAGGTGGAGGTCAGGACCACGATCGAGCCGCCATCGCCGAGTTCGGCGGCGACCTCGCGGGCGATCCGGATCGGGGCGATGGCGGCGACCTCCAGGCCCCGGCGCAGCGTGTCGTCGTCGAGTCCGCTGGGCAGCCCGGCGGGCGGTCCGCCGTGGCTGACGAACAGCCCGTCCAGCCGCCCGAACTGCTCCCGCGCGTAGTCGATCAGGCGGCGCGGAGTGGTGGGGTCGGTGATGTCGGCGGCGAGCCCGCGGGCGCGGTCGCCGAGCGCGTTGACGGCGGCGGCGGTGTTGTCCTCGGACGAGGACGACACGACGACGTTGGCGCCCTCGTCGACCAGCGCCCGGGCGGTGGCGAAGCCGAGCCCCTTGCTGGCGCCGGTGACGAGGAAGCAGCGTCCGGAGAGATCGAGATCCATGCCCGGAACCCTAATCCGCGGCGGGGCAAGGAGGCGGCAGCGCGGTGTTGTACTGGGTGATGAAGCACTTACTGCTCGGGCCCGTGATGAAGCTGTTCTGC